>JBKJTX010000196.1:0-24385 GCA_046590315.1 Ramlibacter sp.
TACCTGT
This sequence comes from Ramlibacter sp., assembly GCA_046590315.1. Taxonomy (GTDB): domain Bacteria; phylum Pseudomonadota; class Gammaproteobacteria; order Burkholderiales; family Burkholderiaceae_C; genus Ramlibacter. The sequence goes on from JBKJTX010000196.1 coordinate 8, forward strand.
ACTGGAAGGGTTGGGACGGCCTCGTCGCGCAATTCGGCTACGACCACGCGCTGCTCACCCAAGCCGCGCGCATCGAGCCGAGCCCGTCCAATCTGTGGCGCCTGACCGGCGGCATGGTGCGCGACGCGGGCATGATGCTGGCGCCATTTTTCGCGACGCTGATGCTCGCCGCCATCGTGGCCAACACGGCCCAGACCGGCCTCGTTCTCTCGCTGGAACCCATTCAACCTGACTTCAACCGGGTCAATCCCGTCACCGGGCTGAAGAAGATTTTTTCAATGCGCACTTTGTTCGACGGTGCGCGTGCTGTGGTCAAGCTCGTGCTGCTCGGCCTCGTGGTGTACCAGGCGCTCAAGAGCCTGGTGCCACAGTTCTTCCACCTTGCGGTCATGCCGCCGGCGGGCCTGGCGCGCACGATCGTCGAGGACGCCGCAAGCACGGGGCTGAAGCTCGCGCTGATGCTTTGCATCATCGCCGCAGTCGATTACGGCTACACCCGGCGCGAGTTCAGCAAGAAGATGCGCATGAGCCAGCGCGAAATCAAGGACGAAAACAAGAACCGCGACGGCGACCCCCGCATCCGCGCGCGACTGCGCGAGCTGAGGCGCGAGGCTCTTAAGCGAAGCATGGCGGTGCGCAATACCGCGCAGGCAGACGTCGTGCTCACCAATCCAACGCACTTCGCAGTGGCTCTGCGCTACGTGCACGGCGAGATGCAGTCTCCGAAGGTCGTGGCCAAGGGCGCCGGCTCCCTCGCTGCGACGATGCGCGAGATCGCTGCACGGCATCGGATCCCTGTGGTCCAGAATCCGCCGCTGGCGCGCGAGCTGTACCACACCATCGAAGTCGAACAGCACGTGCCACCTGGCCTCTACGCCCAGGTTGCGCGGATCATGGTGTGGGTGTTCGCGATGAGGCAGGCGCGCGGGCAGACTGTGGGAGCCGCCGCATGAACGGCTTGAAGGCCTTCTTTGGCAAGCACAGCGACATTGCGCTGGTGCTGATGGTGCTGGGCGTTCTGATCGTCCTGTTCGCGCCTATCCCGAGTGCGCTGCTGGACTTTTTGATTCTCACCAACTTCTGTTTCGCCTTTCTCATCCTGCTACTCACGTTCTACATGGCGCGGCCGGTGGAGTTTTCGACGTTCCCGTCGCTCTTGCTGATTGCCACGTTGTTTCGCCTTTCGCTCAACGTCGCCGCTACGCGCCTGATCTTGTCCGACGCCGATGCAGGCAAGGTGATCAACGCAATTGGCTCCTATGTGGTCGGCGGCAACTACGTGATCGGCCTGATCGTCTTTCTGATTCTGATTGTTGTGCAATACGTTGTGGTGACCAATGGCGCGCAGCGCGTGTCTGAAGTCGCGGCGCGCTTCACGTTGGACAGCATGCCGGGCCAGCAAATGAGCATCGATGCCGACCTCAACATGGGCTTTATCGACCAGGCCGAAGCCCAGCGCCGCCGCAAGAACATCGAGAAAGAAGCCGCCTTCTACGGCGCCATGGACGGTGCCAGCAAGTTCGTGAAGGGCGACGCCATCGCCGGGATCATCATTCTTCTGATTAACATCGTCGGCGGCCTGTTGATCGGCGTGATGCAGCACCACATCCCGTGGGGTCAGGCGCTGCAAACGTATACCTTGCTCACCATCGGGGACGGCATCGTCACCCAGGTGCCAGCGCTGGTGATCGCCGTCGGCACCGGCATCATCGTGACCCGCTCGGCCTCGGACACCAATCTGAGCCAGGAAGTGCTGCGCCAGATCACCTCGTTCCCCAAGACGCTGCTGCTGGTCGCCGGCACGCTGTGTGGTTTGTTGCTCCTGCCCGGCATTCCGCTGGTACCCACGCTGATTCTGCTTGCGGCCGTGCTGGGTGTGGCCACCATTGCCTACCGGGTGGCGCGGGGTCGCGCGGCCGCCAAGGTAAGCGGCGATGCCGATGCCGAGTCGGATACCGAAGCCGAAGGCGGCGCTGACGATCCGTACGCCACCCTGCCGGTGGAGCCGGTCGAAGTGCACGTGGGCCGCAACTGGGTTTTGCTCGTGAACCAACCCGAGGGGCTCTTCATGGAGCGCATCAAGCTGTTCAGAAAGCAACATGCGCAGGAACTCGGGCTGGTGTTGCCGCGTGTGCGCTTCAAGGATTCCGCAAAGCTCGCGGCGGACCGATACGAGATCAGCGTGGATGGCGTGCCGGTGGCCAAAGGCGAGGCACGTACCACGCAGTGGCTGGCCATTCACCCGAGCGGCGACGTGCGCAGCATTCCCGGCGAGGTCACGCGTGACCCGACCTACGGCCTGCCAGCCGTGTGGATCGAGGAAGCGCAACGCAACGCCGCAGTGGCCGCGAAGTTCACGCTGGTCGATGGCCCCACGGTGATGATGACGCACCTGACCGAAGTCTTGCGGCGCGAATCTGCGAACCTCCTCACGCGCGCTGAAACCGACCGCTTGCTTGCGCGCGTGCGCCAAAGCCAGCCAGGCCTGGTTGAGGAACTGATTCCCACAGTGCTGTCGGTGGGCGACGTGCAAAAGGTGCTGCAGAACCTGCTGCGCGAAAAGGTGTCGATCCGTCACATCAACGCCATTCTCGAAACGCTGGCCGACGCCGGCCGGGTTACCAAAGACGCGGGCATGCTGACAGAACATGTCCGCCAGCGCCTGGGCCATGCCATTTGCCAGGGCTTGGTCGGCGAAGCGACCTCGCTGCAGGTCATGACGCTCGACCCCCTGATCGAAAGCCGCCTGATACAAGGTTTGCAGGCCGCACAGGCCAGCGAGCAGCCCTACGCGCTGGAACCCAAACTCGCCGAGCAGTTCATGGCACGGATGGTGCAAACGGCCGAGCAGATGATGAAGAGCAACCTGCTGCCCGTGCTGCTTTGCTCGCCCGATCTGCGCCGCCATGTTCGCTCGCTGTGCGAGCGCGCCATGCCGCACCTGCGCGTCCTGTCGATGACCGAAATTCCGCAGAACATCGAACTGAAATCGTACGGTGTGGTCACCATTTAAAGACTGAAAGCGAGATCAACCATGAATGAAGTCCTGGCCATCAGCCTGCGCAGCATGCAGGGCGATATGGCGCGGCTCGATCAGATCGGGATGAACCTTGCGAATGCCCTCACACCCGGCTACAAGCGCGGCTTGGCCGTGCAGTCGCCCATCGGCGCCAGCTTCGCCGCGCACCTTACGAACGCAGCCGAAGCGTCGGCCGACCCGGCAGCCGCCGCACCGCCGCAGTTCGCCGTGGACAGTCGGCTCGGAACGTTGAAGTCGACCGGGCAGAGCCTGGACGTCGCGCTCGCGGGCAAAGGCTACTTCGAAGTGATGACCGAAACCGGTCCCGCCTATACACGGCAGGGCAGCTTCAGGGTGGACGGACGCGGGCGCTTGGTGACCGCTCAGGGCCATGCCGTCATGGGGACCGGCGGCGAAATTCTGCTGAACCTCACGAACCCTGTCATTGATGCCTCGGGCGCGATGGCGCCGGCGAATGCCGCCAGCGATGCTCCGCCGCTGGCCCAGTTGAAAGTTGTCGAGTTCGAACCGGGCGCGGCGCTGCCGCAACTGGGTGAGGGCCTGCACGGCGCCGGCCCCGGCATGAAGGTCGTGGCCGACGAAGAGCTGCGCGTGCGCCAAGGCTTCCTCGAAAACTCCAACGTCAGTTCCACCTACGAGATGACGACGCTCATTCAGGCCATGCGCCACTTCGAGAGCATGAACAAGGTCGCGCAAGGGTTCGACGAAATGATCGGCACCGCGATCCGCAAGCTGGGCGAAACGTCCTAACGCGCCACTTCACACATCAGGAAACAAAACCATGTTTGACGCACTCTACATCGGCGCCACGGGCATGCAGGCCCAGCAACTCAATGTCGAAACCATCGCGAACAACATCGCGAATGCCAATACAGTGGCCTTCAAAAAGGGCCGCTTGGGCTTTTCGGACCTGATGGTGCGCGAGAGCAACCGCATCGCGCAGCCGACCGCCGACGAGTTGCGGGCCGGTGCATTGGCGCCCAACCAGCGCCTGGGAGCGGGCGTCGGCGTATCCGCGATGAGCAAAGTGTTCGACAGTGGCGACCTGAGGAAAACCGACGCCCCGCTCGACATCGCGATTCGCGGCGACGGATTCCTCGAAGTCACCATGCCCGACGGCTCCAGTGCCTATACACGGGGCGGCTCCCTCAAGCTGAACAAGGATGGCTTGCTGGCCACTCAGGCGGGCTACCCCCTGCGGCCGGCCATCGCCGTGCCCGACAACGCGAAAGCCGTGGTCATCTCGCCGGATGGCCGTGTTCTGGTCACTGTTCCCAACCAGACCGCGCCCATCGAGGCCGGCCAACTCGAGCTCGTTCGCTTCACGAACCCGGGCCTCCTGTCCGCGCAGGGCGACAACCTGTATCGAGCGGTCGACGCCTCAGGCGATGCGATTTCTGCACGCGCGGGCGAAGAGGGCGCCGGCACCATCGCGCAGGGATTTCTCGAAAGTTCGAACGTGAAAATGGTCGACGAGATGGTCAACCTGATGCTCGCGCAGCGTGCGTACGAAGCGAGTGTCAAAGTGGTGCAGGCGGCTGACGAGATGCTGGGCATGATCAACAACTTGCGCAAGTGAGCGACGGGTGCGAAAATCTCTCTTCTTCCTGATCGCTGCTGCCGCGACGAGCCCGCTGGCGGGATGGGCGGTTGAGCCAGCCGAGCCCCAGGTGCGCATCGAGCTGCGCCCGCAGGTGGCGGCGCGTGGCGACCGCGTGTTGCTCGGCGACATTGCCATCTTGCATACGCGCGATCTCACCACCATCCAGCGTCTGGCCGCGCTGCCACTGGGCCACACGCCCCGTGCGGGGTCCGAGGCCGTGGTTCGGCGCGAGGTGATCGCCCGCTGGATTCGCAGTCAGCTGGGTATTCAGCGGGAAGACGTTGAGTGGGCCGGACCGCAAGAGAGCACGGTGCGCGGCGTAGCACAGGACTACGCCGGAGCCCGGGTCGAAAGCACGGCCGCCGCCGAACTGCGCACCTGGCTGGCGAAGCATGCCAACCGCTACACCGTTGACATAGTGGGGTTGGCTGGCGAACTGCAACTTCCCGCCGGCGCCGTGCAGCTCGTGGCGCGACCGCTCGCGGCCGGGGCCGAACCACGGTCGCGCATGACGGTATGGGTGGACATTCTTGTAGATGGCCGCTTTGCGCGCGCCATCCCGGTTAGCTTCGCAGTCGAAGCGTTCCGCGATGCCTGGGTGACGCCGGTGTCGACGCCCGCCAACGTGGCCCTAACGCAGGCGGCGCTCGAGAGACGGGAAGTGCGAGTGGTCGACCGCGCGGTGCAATCGGGCGTGGATCCTTTCGCTGTGGGCGCGTCGCCGCAGGTCTGGCGCACGACACGGGCCCTGAAGGAAGGCGAGGCTGTCAGCACGCGCAACTCGGCACCCACGCCGACGATTGCCCGTGGTGCATGGGTGGCCTTGCACATGAAGTCGGGCCCGGTCGAACTCGTGGCGCGCGCGCAAGCCCTGCAAGACGGCGAAGTCGGCCAGGTCGTGCAGGTGCGCTCGTCAAACGGCTCGGCCCCGGTCGCCGCGCGCGTGGTCGCCGCGGGTCGGGTGGAGGCGTTGCTATGACGATCAACACATGGCAACGCGTGGCGCTGGGGTTCGCGCTGTGCGCCGGCCCGTTGGTGGGGAGCGCGACCACTCTCTACAACGAGTCCACGTACCGCCCGCTGACGGCAGACAACAAGGCGTTTCGCGTCGGGGACGTGCTGACTGTTCAGGTGTTCGAAAACTCAAGCGCGTCCACCACGGCCGACACGGGTACGCGACGCAAGAACAGCCTCAATGCCGAACTGGCGCATGGCGCCCGCAAGGTGGGTGAAACCAGCGTGGCGCTGGGCGGCGACTTCGACGGCGGCGGCCGCACGCAGCGCGCCAATCGCGTGCTCATCACTTTGAGCGTGTCGGTGAAAGAAGTCATGGCCAATGGCGACCTGCGCGTCGGGGGCGAACAGTTCCTGCTGGTCAACCAGGAACAGCAAAGGGTCTCGCTCGAGGGTAGAGTGCGACCGCAAGACGTGTCGGACGGCAACGTCGTGTTGTCGACCCGACTTGCTGACGCGCGCATCACGTACTTGGGCGAAGGTGAGGTGTCGGAACGGCAGCAGCGTGCCTGGTGGCGCAAGTTGTTGGATTGGGTGGGGATGTGATGGGCCGCAACAAGTTCATCATCGCGGCGACGTTGGCCGGCTTGCTGTGTCAAGTGGCTGTGTACGCCCAAAGCACGGGTGCTCAGATCCGCGTCAAAGACCTGGGCAAGCTCCAGGGCTGGCGCGAGAACACGCTGGTGGGATACGGCATCGTCACCGGCTTGGCCGGTACCGGCGATTCGCCGGCCAACCGCACCACGCGCCAGACGCTCTCGAACGTGCTCTCACAATTCAACCTGAGCGTTCCGCCGGAGCAGGTGCAAAGCCGCAACGTCGCAGTCGTGATGGTCAGCGCTTCGTTGCCGACTTTCGCGCGCGAAGGAGACACGGTAGATATCACGGTGAATTCCGCGGGGGACGCGCGCAGCCTGCTGGGCGGGAGCCTGCTGCTCACCCCGCTCAAGGCGCCCAATGGCCGCGTGTACGCGCTGGCGCAGGGCCCCCTGTCTGTCGGCGGCTACCGTTACGACGCCAACGGCAACGTGGTCCAGAAAAATCATCCGACGGTGGGCTCCGTCCCAGGCGGCGCGGTGGTGGAAGTTGGTACCGGCACCGAGGTTGCGGCGCCCGGCCAGAACCTCACGTTCGTACTCGCCGAGCCCGACTACACAACGGCCAGCCGTGTGGCTGCCGCCATCAACACGCAAGTCGGAAGCGGGTTGGCGAAGGCGCGGGATGCATCGGGCATTGAGATCAGCGTTCCTGATGCGCAGCGCGCCCAGCTCGTGGGCTTCGTCGCCCGAATCGAGAACGTTTCGGTTCAGCCGGACCGCCGCGCCAAGGTCGTTATCAACGAACGTACCGGCACTGTCGTCGCGGGTGGCGACGTCAGCATCTCGCGCGTCGCCATTTCGCACGGCGACCTGAAGATCAATATCGTTGCGCAGAACAGCGTTTCGCAACCGTTCTCGATTGGTGGCGCGGGGCCAGGCGTGCAGACCGCCAACATCACAAACGCGCGCATTGATGTCGAAGAGCAAAACGGCCCCGGCTACCTCGCCTCCGGCACGACGGTGTCGGACCTCGTGCAGTCGCTGGCCCGCCTGAAGACCAGCACGCGCGACGTCATCTCCATCCTGCGCGCCATCAAGGCTGCGGGCGCGCTCCATGCCGAACTCGTTGTCCAGTAAGGATATTCATGACCGAAGGAATTGAATCCATCACCACCGCCGCGCTGGCCCTCGCCCTTGACGCGACCAGCCTGCGTCAGCAGGCCATTGCGGCGAACATCGCGAACCATGCGACCGAGGGCTACGTGCCTCAGAAGCTCAACTTCGAGTCGCAAATGCAAGAAGCACGGCGCGCGCTCGACAGCAGGGGCACCATCGACTCGTTCGCGCTGTCCGGTGTGCGGTTGGAGCTTGAGCCCGTGCTGGATGCAGAGGGCCTGCCGGTCAAGGTGCACCTCGACGCGCAGGTCGCAGACATGGCGCAAAACTCGGTTCAGTACCAGGTCTTGGTCAAGGCGCTCAGCCGGCATTTTTCGATACTTTCAACCGCAGTGAGCGACGGCAAACGCTGACGTTCCGCGACGCTGATTCCACAAGGACTTCCATGGACCAATTCTCTACATTCGCCATCAGCGCCGCGGGCATGGCGCTCGAGCGCACCCGCGTTGAGGTGGCCGCGCTCAACCTCGCCAATGCGCACACCACGCAGGCCGCAGGCCAGCCTGCCTACAACCCGCTGCGCGTGGTCGCGCAGGCAGCGGCGCCCGATGCCTTTGCCGCGTTGATGCAGAACGATTTGGGTTTGGGCGCAGTCAAGCCGGAGTTCCGCATCGAGCCTGCCAACGTTGCGCCGCGTCTGGTGCACGAGCCGGGGCATCCGCTCGCTGATGCCAAGGGCTTCGTCAGCTACCCGGGCGTGGACCCGGCCGCCGAGATGGTGACGCTGATGAGCGCAACCCGCGCCTATGAAGCCAATGTCGCGGCCATGAACGCTGCGCGCACCATGGCACTGAAAGCACTGGACATCGGGGGTTCGTCATGACGGGTCTGCCCCCTGTCGGCGCCATCGCGCCCGAACAACTCCAGGGCTTGTTCCCGACCGACCTCGTGGCGCCAGAGCGCGCGGTGGGGTCGGACGCCACGGGCGCATTCGGCAACCTGGTCAGCCAGGGGCTGGCACAGGTCAATCAGGGCCTCCTCACCAGCCAGACCGACATGCAGCGCTTAGCTACGGGCGAGGTGAAAAACCTGCACCAGGTGATGATCCGACTCGAGGAGTCGCGTCTTTCTTTCCAACTCATGATGCAAGTCCGCGGACGCCTGCTCGAGGCCTACCAGGACATCATGAAGATGCAAATCTAGAGAGGCCCTCATGTTCAACGATTTCTGGAACAACCTGGGTGCCTCCGCCCGTGTCGGGCTGGCAGGGGGTGTCGCGTTGATCATCGCTGTCACCATAGGCGCGGCTGTATGGGTCTTGCGCACCGACTACCAGGTGCTCTTTGCCGACTTGAAGGCTCAGGACACGGCGATGATGGTTGCCGAACTGGACCGTTTGAAGGTGCCGTACAAGATCGGCGCCGACGGTAACACGATCCTGGTCGACGGCAACGTGGTGCACGGCACGCGGCTCAAGCTGATGGGCAAGGACATGCCGCTGCACGGCGCCGCCGGCTTCGAGCTGTTCAACAACGCCGACTTCGGCATGACCGAGTTCGCGCAGAAGATCAATTACCAGCGCGCGCTGCAAGGCGAGCTCACCCGCACCATCCTCTCGTTGGCTGAAGTGCGGGACGTGCGCGTGCATCTGGCGTTGCCGGAGGAGGGTCTCTTCAAGCGGGCGACGAGCAAGGCGAAAGCGGCGATCACCGTCGGCTTGAAGTCCGGCCAGACGCTGCGGCCAGAACAGATCGCCGGCATCCAGCGGCTGGTGTCCGCCTCGGTGCCGGGCATCGTAGCGCAGGACGTCACCATCGTCGATCAGCAGGGCGTGGCGCTAACCCGTGCGGCAGTGGCCGAGGGGGACCAAGAGGCGAGTTCCGGGCGTCTCGACCTGAAACGCGACACCGAGCGCCTGCTGGCACGCAAGGCAACCGACGTCCTCGAGCGCGTGTTTGGCGCGGGGCAGGTGCTGGCCAGCGTGGACGTCACGCTGAACATGGATCAAGTGCGCGTGACGACCGAGGACGTCATCGGCGCACCCGGCCGCGCTGGGCACCCGGCCGCGGGTGTGATGGTTCGCGAGCGCGAGACAGCGCGTGACGTGGGGTCGCCGCTCGGCGGCCGCGGCGAAGCCAGCGGGCGTGCCAGCAACAGCCAGCGCGAGATTGAATACCAGGTGGGACGCAGAGTGGAGCAGGTGGCCACGCAGCCCGGCGCGATCCGGCGACTCAATGTCGTGGCCGTCGTGCGCCAACCCATGGACGACAAGCAGCTCGAGCAGATGCGTGTGTTGGTCACCGCGGCAGTGGGCGCTGTGGCAGAGCGCGGCGACAGCGTCGTCGTGCAGAGCCTGCGCGCTTTCGAACCCGTTGGCGCACAGGACGGTGTAGCCGCCGCGCAGGAGAGCACTGCCGTCTCTCGCTTGCAACCGCGCCCAATGGAACCTGCAGGGTGGAGCACCACCATGAGTCTTGCGGCCCTGCTGCTTGTGGCCATCGCCGTTGCCGCCGGGATTCTGTGGTGGCGTGGGCGAACGGCCCCCCCAGATTCGCTTACGCCAGCGCAACGTGACGCCCTCTTGACGCAAATGCGCCATTGGCTCGGCGAAACGCCGGTGGCCGGTACGGAGGCGCGACCGTGACCGAACACATGCATTTCACCGTCGAGAGCGGTGACGAGGCGTTGCGACGCTGCGCGCTAACGCTGCACGCCGTTCCGGAGGGCGATCGGCGCTGGCTGCTTGCCAAACTTCCTGCCGAGCAAGCGCCCGAATTGGAACGCCTGTTGGGCGAACTTAAGTCCCTTGGCATTACCCCCGACTCGAGCGCAGCAAATGCGGCACTCAAGTACCGCGCGGCTGCGGACAAGTCCGCGCGTGCCGCGCGCCGCTCGGCACCTGTCCGACCCAAGACTGACGCTTTCGACAACGCTTCGCCCGCCGATCTGGCACGGCAGCTCCAGCATGAGCCGGCCGGTCTCATCGCCCATGTCCTGGGGATGCACGGGGCCGCGCAGTCCGACGCCGTCTTAGCGCAGCTCAACGCACCAAAACGACGGCAGGTACAGGACCTGTTGCCGACCAATGGCCGACCGTTCGCGGGCCAAGCGTCCCGCCTCTCCGAGGCGCTGCGCGCCGAGCTCTGCTCGCGTCTTACCCCGGGACGCGCCGCCGGTGCAGTTCGAAGCCGGCCGCGTTCGGCGCTGGGTCAATGGCAGTCCGGCTGGTCGCGGCTGGCAGGAGTTTTCCTGTGAGAAGCAAGGAAGCGCCGCCCATGACCCCAGCCATGCCAGTGCTGCGCGGTATCGCGATGCACGCGCAGCCGCATGCGCTGGTGCGGCCCGGCCGCGCCTCAGCGCCAAGTCCCAAGGTGAGCGCGTCGATGCCGGTTGCGGGGCCCGCCGAAATTGCAGCGCAACACAGCGCGGCCATCGAAGCCGCATTCGCAGCGGGTCGCGCCGAAGGTTTCGCGGGGGGGCGGACCGAGGCGCATCAGGAGTTGCAGGACGCCGCGGATGAAGCTCTCACCCGTGCCGCTAACGAAGGGCGCCTCGCTGGCCTTCAGCAAGGCCTGCAGGAGGCCGAGCTGGAGGCGAGCCGGGCGCGGCAGGAAGCAATAGAACAGATTGAACAGGCCGCGCAGCAGCGCATCCAGAAGCTTGACGCGCTGTTGCAAGCCGCCGCTACTGGCGCCACGCAATGGCTCGCGGAAATGGAAGACGACCTGATCGTGCTCACGCACCAAGTCGTTTGCCGCGTCTTTGGCGCGCATGCGGTGGATACGGTGGTACTCCAGGCGATGGTGAAGCATCTTCTCGCGCAGCACGGGCAGCGTGCGCAATTGGCCGTGCATGTCCATCCTGACGACCATGAAGCATTGATGGGCGCATCGGGCGCCGGTGGAAGCGAAGCGGTTTGGTCTTGGGTTGCCGACAACACGGTCGAAGTAGGCGGGGTCATTCTTCGCTCGCCCGAAGGCAGCCTGGATGCCCGGCTGGAAACGCAGATGGCCGCCCTTCGCGATGCACTGCTTGTGCGGCGGCGCGAGCGCAAGACGGTTAAGGCGGGAGCAGTCTCATGAACCCGGTCCTGGACTCCTACCGGCAGGCGGTGATGCATGCGCCTTGGGTGCGCCGCATTGGCCATGTGCGCCGCTTGGGCGGTCTGTCGGTGGAAGTGCACGGGCTTGATGCCACTGTCGGCGAGCTGTGCGCGATCTGGCCGCGAGCTTCCGGTCGGACGAACGCGATTGCGCCAGTGCTCGCGGAAGTCGTGGGTGTGCGCGCTGATCACTTGGCGCTGATGCCCTACGGTTCCGTGCAGGGCCTGGCTGCCGGGTGCGAAGTCGTCGCGCAGGGAACCCACTCACAGATTGGCGTTGGTGTCAGTCTGCTGGGCCGCGTTATCGATGGCTTCGGTGCTCCCCTGGACGGCCACCCGACACCGGCGGTGAGCGAGCTCCGGTCGCTGCGCGGCGTGCCGCTCAATCCCATGCTGCGTCCCCGGATAGGCCGGGTTCTGGAAACAGGTATCCGCGTCATCGATTCGCTGTTGACGATCGGGCAGGGCCAGCGGGTGGGGATTTTCTCCGGCAGCGGCGTGGGCAAGAGCACGCTGCTCGGCATGATCGCCCGCCATGTGAAGGCAGACGTCAACGTCATCGCATTGATCGGCGAGCGTGGGCGGGAGGTCAAGGAATTCATCGACAAGCAATTGGGCGCGCAGGGTCTGCAGCGCTCCGTGGTGGTGGTGGCCGCGTCGGACCAGCCGGCATTGAGCCGCTTGCGCGCCGCCTACGCCGCACTGGCCATCGCGGAGTATTTCCGGGACCAGGGCAAGCAGGTGCTGCTGACGATGGACTCGGTGACGCGCTTCGCGATGGCCCGGCGGGAAGTTGGCCTGGCCGCCGGTGAGCCGCCGACGGCGCGCGGCTACACGCCCTCCGTTTTTGCCGAGCTACCAGGATTGTGTGAGCGCTGCGGCACGTCGACCTCCGGGGGGTCCATCACTGCCTTGATGACGGTGCTGGTGGAAGGCGATGACATGAACGAGCCCGTGTCGGATAGCATGCGCGCGATCCTGGATGGGCACATCGTGCTGTCCCGGCAGCTGGCTCATGCCGGACAGTACCCCGCGATCGATGTCTTGCAAAGCTCAAGCCGGGTCATGCCAGACATCACATCTCAGAATCACCGGGATCTTGCCGGCGAAGCAGTGAAGGCAATCGCATTGTTGGAGCGCAATCGGCAAATGGTGGACATCGGCGCTTATGAGCGGGGCAGCAACGCTGCGCTCGACCTGGCGCTTAAGCGCCAGCCGCAACTCCTCAACTGGCTTCGGCAACAAGAAGGCGGCGCCGCCGCGGCCCAAGGTTTGAGAACCTTGGGGGAAGTGTTCAGTGCAATGCCCGCAACAGCGCCGGCCAAAGCGGCTGTGCCAAGGAAAGCCCAATGAGCGGCGACTTGCGGGGCTTTTGTTATGCGCTTGAACCGTTGCACAAGCAGCGGGAATGGAAGTTCGACGCCGCGTTGGCTCTGCTAGGGAACTTGCAGCGCCAAATTGCTGAATGCGACGCGGCGCGAAAGCAGATGGAGCAAGAGTGTCGGACGCAGGCAGCACGGGTGGGTCGCGCCTGGGCGACGCGCCCAAATCCGGTCGCACAGGTCCGGCTGTTGGCCTACCTGGCAGTGCTGCACGGGCATCGCACAGAGGCTGAGCGTGAGATCGCCGCTTTAAGAGAGCAGCTTACGCAAGCGCAGCGCGAATGCGCCATCCAGCAGCAGAAACTGGAGGTGCTCGACCAGCACCGTGCGGACATGGTAAAGACCTATGTCGGCGAGCAGTTTCGAAAGTCCAGTGCCCAAGCGGACCAGGACTGGAGCGCTCGGCGGCACGATGGTGTTTCAAGCGAAGGTTTGTCATGACCACTTTGCCCATTGCTCCGCGGTCGCTGGCGCTTACCGGGTCGGCTGGGCCAGCTGCCAACTCTGACGCAGACGCACGGCAGGCCTGGCGGCGCGAAATGGAGCGTGCACAAATGGACGCATGGCTTGCGCATGGACTGGTGGGTCACACGCCCTTGACCCAACCACCGGCCGCACCTCCGGTGAATCTGGCGTCAGTAAACCCCAATCTAACAGGCCCGCTGGCGCCCCGGGATCAGATAGATCCAATCGACCCCCCCCGTTCGACGTCAATGGCAGCAGACAAGCCCGCTCTTTCGGGTGACGATTTCGCGACGCATCATCGCGCCGACGCCAGGCATCAAATGGCCTCGTGCGCTGGGGCGCCACTTTCACCGCCGAAGTCGGGAGAAACCGTTTTAGGTTTAGACGTTGTCGCCATCGCTACCCCAGCCCAGGCTCAGCCTCAGCCTCAGCCTCTCATTCGTCATCCGCGTCAGGCACAACACCCGCCATCGGCCGTCGCCGCGAAAGTCGACGCATCGCACGCATCCACGCAGACTTTCGCCAAGCCCCCCACCATCCACGAAGCGCACGTGCCGACCAGCGCTGGGTCGCCCGGGGCGCCTGCGCTGACCGAGCAGTTGGCGGCTGTGCTCCAGCGCTTTGGCGCGGTCGAGGTGACGGGTCGCGTCGTGGACTCGAACAATGACCTTCCGACGGAACACCGGTCAGACATTGGGGACTCGCAACCCGCAACTCTTTCATCCAAAGAGACGATCGTGTCTGTCCCTGCCCAATCTCGTGTGCCATCAGGCGCTTCAAGTCCCGTTCCAATCGTCCCCAGCCTCTTTCGGTTGGCTGGCGGGGACGCGGAGTCGATCGAAGCTGTGCGTCCAAACGAACGGCGTGCGACCGTCCAGCCTCCTGCCAAACTTGAGCAGGTCCCGACGCCGCAGGCGCCCATTCGCGTACACGCCGACTGGACAGCCGATGGCGTGCGTCTGTGGTTGGGTATGGATGCAGGCGCTCTCGACTCGCTCCATCCAATCGCCGAACAGTTGCGCCGCTGGCTGGTTGGCCAGGGACACCGCCTGCTCTCCATCCATTGCAACGGCCGTCTGCTTGGGCCAGACCCGCCCGCAACCGACGGTCCCGACACTTTCTTGCCTCGCGCTTCTACGCATCCCTCATCGCGTTTCTTCATCAAGGAGGTCCCATGACCATAGGTTCTGTTTCTTCCACCGCGGGCACGCAAGCCTCGTCCCTGGGCATGGAGGACTTTCTCAAAGTCCTGCTCACCCAACTGACGTACCAGGATCCGCTCAAGCCCATGGACAACCAGGAGTTCATGGCGCAAATGGCCCAATTCACGTCGCTTCAACAGACTCAGGAGCTCAACGACAAGATGTCGACGTTGATTGCCAATCAGGCGGCGCTGCAGTCTGTCGGGCTCATCGGCCGCACCGTCGACTTCACGACCGGTACAGGCGCGACCTTGTCTGGCAACGTAACCTCGCTGTCGCTCGCGGGCGACACGCCTTCACTGACGGTGACCACCACCGGCGGCGCCACGATCGCCAACGTCAGCCTCAGCCAGATTTCGGCCGTCCGCTGACCCCCTCCCATTCAAACAAAGGAAAGACTCATGCTCAGCTCGATCTACATCGGAATGACCGGCCTGCAAGGTTACTCGCAGGGCCTGCGCGTCATCGCCAACAACACCGCGAATATCAACACCCCCGGCTACAAGGCTTCGAGCCTGCAGTTTGCCGACATGTTCTATAGCAACAGCAATTCGGGTTCTGGAATGATGCAAGTGGGCTATGGCCTTAACACTGCAGGCACCGTCCTCAACTTCCAGCAGGGTGAAATGCGCAAGACCGGAAACTCCTCCGGAATCACCTTGGATCTGGCGGTCGACGGCCAAGGCTTGTTCACGCTGAAGGACAGCGCGGGCAATCTGCACTACACCCGTGCCGGCCAGTTCGAGTTCAACAGTGACGGCGTCCTGGTCAGCCGCATCGACGGCAGCAAGGTGATGGGCCAGGATGCCAATGGCGCGCTGATCGAGATCACCATCGCCGGTCAATCCCTGGGGGACGCCAAGGCGACGACGGCCGTCAAATTCACTGGCAATCTGGCTAACGGCTCCACTGGCTTCACGATCAACTCGGTCAAAGTGATTGATAGCCTGGGCGGCGAACACGTGATGACGGTCAAGCTCACGAACACCAATTCAACGACTCCGGGCAGCTGGCGAGTGGAGTTGTTCGACAGCGCCAACACTGTCACGCCGCTCGACACGGGAGAGATCATTTTTGCAAACGGAAGACCCGTTGCAGGCAGCGACAAGGTCGACATGACGTTCACGCCCACTGGGCCGGGCACGCCCATGACTTTTACGCTCGACTTCAGCAGCGACGTCACGTCGAATGTCCAAGCCTCCAACCTCGCCTTCACGTCGCAGGACGGATATACGCCAGCAGCGTTGACCGGTATGAGCTTCGACGCCATGGGCACGCTCGTGATGGCATACGCCAATGGCCAGACCGTGAAGGGCGCGCGCCTGTCACTGGGACGCTTCGACAGCGCGGACGCCGTTGCGTCCGCCGGCGACAACCAGTTCGACGCCGCCAATACCCTAGCCTGGCATACGGGAACCGCCGGCACGGGGGCTTTCGGCTCTGTGCGGTCAGGCATGCTGGAACTGTCGAACGTGGATCTCTCTCAGGAGTTCAGCGACCTGGTGATCATGCAGCGGGGATACCAGGCGTCGTCGCAAATCATTTCCACTGCAAATGACATGCTGCAAGAACTTTTCCAGATGAAGAGCAAGTAGGGCTGAATGACTGCCACGACTTCTGCGCGCATCATGGCGGACGAGTCCGCGGCACGCCCACTTGTCTGGTGGACGCCCACTCAATGCGATGTGCTCGTGGCTCGTCTTCAGCCTGTTTGGGAAGAATGGAGCTTACAGTGGGTGGCCGCGCCGCCGTCGAGAGACGATTTCATTCATTGTCGCCCCCCCCATGACGAGCCGGCTCTCGCTGCAGGTCAATGGGCGGTGCTGGGCACTCGCGACGAGGCCTCGGCGTGGACGGAAGGCCAGGACGACCCGATCGCACGGATAGAGGAAGTTATGTTCGGGCGTGGGCCTGCCGCCGCGGCCTGGCCGGCTGCGTCCGGTGTCGCGCGCGCCGTCGCGGCTCGGGCTTGGAGCGATCTGGCACAGCGCCTGCGCGACGAACTGCGCCTCGAAATTCAAGAGCAGGCATCCCCGCCGAGTCTGCTGGCCTTCAAGCCCTGGCTCGGCTCACTGGCCTTGACCTTTCCCGGCGCAGCCGGCGCATCGATCAACATTCTCCTAAATAGCGCGTGCGTGAGCGCGCTGGTGCCGCCAACGCTACACCGTGCATCTACGCTTTCCCTTGCGTCGGCTCGGCGCGACCTCGTACGCCTCGATCAAGCTCTTGCTGACCGTGTGCTCCCAGTCCAAGTAGAACTCACGGGCTGTGAGCTGGATCTGGGCAGCCTGCAAGGGCTGCGCGCTGGCGACATCATTACGTTGAAGCATCCGTTGGACGCGCCTCTCATTGTCTCGACGGCCGACGGTACGAAGCTGTGCACGGGCTTCCTCGGGCGGCAGGCGGGCTCCAAGGCTGTCGAGCTGGTACGAGAGCCGGCGAGGCCGAGCGTGGACAACGAACCCCTGGCATTACCCTAGAAGCATGAACTCTGAACAAACACCCCATCTTGCACGCGCCGCCGGCGCGCCCACCGCCCAAGTTATCAGCCTCGGAGAGCTGCACGGCGAAGCGGCCCATCGCGGTGCGTCGGAACCTGTCGTCGATAACGACAACCCCCTGCATGCAGTGCGGGCGCGGCTGCAGGTCTGTGTCGGATCTGCGGAACTCAGCGTCGGCGAATTGCTGGCGGCCAGGGAGCACCAGGTGCTGGTGTTGGACCGGGCCGTCGATCAGCCAGTGGACCTGTTGTTGGAGGGCAAAGTGGTGGCACGCGGGCAACTGGTCGCGGTGGACGGCTGTTTCGCAGTCCGAATCACCGAGCTGCCTGTTCCTCTCAAAGCCTGATGATCAGACTCGACTACAGCAGAGGGGTATGGATGTTTGCCGTGACTTTGCTGCTCGGCGCCTCAGCAGCCCAGGCCCAAGCTGACAACGCGCCCGCGGCCTCCACCCAGTTTCCGCAGTTGCCGCTGAAGCATGAACCCGCCGTCACCGGGGCGGCGCCCGAAGCGCTCGCTTGGACGGCGCTGCTGGTGTTGGCTGCCGCCGGGCTGGGCGTGGGTCTGTTGAAACGCAGGACAGGCGGGTGGGCAACCGGTCCCAAGCGTTGGCTGGGCCGTGCCGCAGACGCGGCTACGCCCCATCTCGTGGTGCGCAGTGCGCTCACACCACAGGCGAGCCTGCATGTTGTGGCGTGGCGTGGCGAAGAGCTGCTTCTAGGCTGCACGCCGCATTCGGTGACGCTCCTGGCGCGCCATCCACTCATTGGCGGGCAGGACCACGCACAGCACGCGGCGGCACCAACCGGGGAGGCCTCGTGAAACGCGTGCATCCGGCGTGGCAGCTCCTTGTCGCCGCCCTCCTCACGCTGTGCGCGGCGGTCATATCTCCGGCGCACGCCGCGGGCGCGCCGCCCACCGAAACGGCTCAGGCGGTGCGGATCGTGGTGGGCCTCACAGCGCTGGCGATCCTGCCCGCGCTCGTGGTCTGCGTCACTGCGTTCCTGCGGATCATCATCGTGCTGTCGATGTTGCGGCATGCGATCGGAATGCCGGACACCCCACCGAACACTGTACTGATCGGGCTGGCGCTGTTTCTGACCTTGTTCACCATGTCGCCAGTGATGGAACAGCTCAACCGAGATGCGGTGCAACCGTTCATGTCGGGCAAGCTCGGCGTCGAAGGGGCCTACGAAAAGGGCAGTGGCCCGTTGCGTGACTTCATGGTCCGCCAGACCCGCGAACAGGACCTTGCCTTGATGGTGGAGTTGTCCAAGGCTAAGCGACCCGAGACGATGGCAGACGTGAGCAATGTTCAATTGATCCCGTCCTTCATGCTGTCCGAACTGCGCGCGGCTTTTCAAATCGGCTTCGTGATATTCCTGCCATTCCTGCTCATCGACCTCATTGTCTCGAGCGTGCTAATGGCATTGGGCATGATGATGATGCCCCCTACCACCGTGGCGTTGCCGCTGAAGATTTTGATGTTCATCCTGGTCGATGGCTGGAGCGTCGTACTCAAGGCCCTGATGGGGTCGTTCCATTAGGAACCGATGAGCCTGCAAGCTGCCCGGCCACTCCCGCCCGGACTTGAGCCGATTCCGGGCTCCAGGATGGCGGGGGCCTGCCTGTCCGAATCTGCACTTTGGGAGCGATGGCGCAATGAGGCCGATGAGACCGCGCGCGAACGCCTGCTTGACTTGCACATGCCATATGCGCGCATCGTCGCCGCTTCTTACTACGCGAAGCGGATGCACGACGAAATCGAATTCGGTGACTATCTCCAACTCGCGTCACTCGGACTGATCGAGGCGCTTGGGCGCTTCGATCCCAAGGTCGGCGTGCTTTTCAGGACCTACGCGGCCCGGCGCATGCATGGTGCCATCCTTGATGGCCTGGAGCAGCAGACCGAAAAACAGCAGCAAATCGCCGCACGGCAACGGATTCAAGCACATCGCAATGAGGTCATCAAGGAAGGCGCAGGCAACCCGCACGGTCGCCGTGCCGGCGCGACGGCGCCGAGCGAGCCCGACCAGGTGTTGCGTTATGTGGCCGAGGTCGGACTGGCATTTGCTCTTTCATGGATTCTTGACGGAACGGGAATGATGGATCTCGGTGAGAGGTCGGAGAATCTGGCGTTCTATCGAAGCGTCGAACTCGAGCAGTTGCGAAAGCGGATTGTCGACTTGGTTGACTCCCTCCCAGCACAGGAAAAGCACGTGATCCGCGTGCACTATTTTCAGGAGGAGACATTCGAGAAGATTGCTGAGATCCTGCATCTCAGCCGAGGGCGAATTTCGCAGCTGCACCGAAAGGCCCTCTTGCGATTGAAGGATGCGCTGCGAGCGCAACAGGACTGCGACGTCTCCTGGTAGCGGATTTGAACCGTAGGCTACGTGGCCGATTTGAGCAACAGACGCGCGGCCTCCAGAGAAGCACGCGCCAGCTCCGGATCACTCTCCATCTGTAGTTGCACATGATCCACCATTTGTGTGAAGGAAGGATCGGCTACGAGGTCCTGACCCAGTTCGGAGAGCAGCACAGTCTCGAGAAAGAGGCGAAGAGCCTTGCGTTCGCGTTGCGGGTCGTCGGATGGGATCGACCGGATGCGCTGCGCAATGAGGGCTGCCAGATCGGGCGACCCATCGGCGGCGCTGCCGGCGACTTTCGGCGAATTCCGGGACACCGAACTGCCCTTGCGCGGTCGACGGCGCAGGGACGCTACCTGCACGCGAATTAACGCGGCAAGCTGGCTCGCGGGGTCTAAACCGGTCATGGATTTTCCTTTGACCTCGATTATTCCATGCCGCCGAGTTAGGAGCTGATCCCTCGACGGTGCTCCGCGATCGCCGCCACCGTGGTGCAAAGCAGTCCGCTGGCCTCAGCGAATGCGCGAACCTGCTCGCCCTTGGCCATCGTGCCGTCCGCATTCATCAACTCGCACAGGACACCGGCCGGGGCCAGTCCTGCCAGCATTGGCAAGTCGACGGCCGACTCGGTGTGCCCGTCTCGCTCCAGCGTGCCGCCGGCGCGCGCGATCAACGGGAACACATGACCCGGACTCACGATCTCGCTGCGCTCCAGCGTCGAGCGCAGCGCGCACTGAATGGTCTGGACGCGGTCGGCGGCCGACACGCCCGTGCTGACGCCATGGCTGGCCTCGATCGACTGCGTGAAGGCCGTCGCATAGCGCGAGCGGTTCACTTCGACCATCGGCCGCAACCGGAGCTCGCTCGCTTTGTCGGGCTTGATGCACAGACACACGATGCCGCTGCCCTCGCGGATCATGAGCGCCATCACGGCAGGCGTGATGAGCTCGGCCGCGCAGACGATGTCGGCCTCGTTTTCGCGCGCGGCATCGTCCAGGACGAGCACCGCGCGGCCGGCCGCGATCGCGGCGATCACGTCGGGTATGGGCGCCAGGGGGATGACGTTCGAAAACGCCGGGGACTCTACTATCATGAAACGCTCCTGTTGTTGAAAAACAAAAACGCTTCAAGGCACAAGAACGCCAATGCGAGTCGCCGTCGCTCGCGCAAAACGAAAACGCATCAGCACATCGCAACGGCGCGAACGCCGCAACGAATCTTCTTTCATCCGGACTGTGACCGTCGGCTCCAGCATCGAACTGGATCTGCTGACCTTGCGCACCCGTTGCCGGGTGTCCAAGCGCTCGCGGGCTCGCGGCCGTCTTGCGACTGCCGCCTACCGCCGGTGGGGAATTTCACCCCGCCCTGAAGACCCGACCAATATAAAACAGCGCGCAAAACTCTGCAGGCACCTGCGCGACCCGCCCAAGCCGTGCCGACACCGCTCCAAGCCGCTATAGTGGTCGATTCGATTCGAATCGGTGATGGAGAGATCGTGGCAGTCGGTAAGGGTGAAGTGCGCACCAAACGCCATGCTCTGTTGCGGCATGCGACGATCGCTCACCGGCGCGCCTCGCGCCTGGACCCCATCCTGCGGGGACTCATCTGGTCCACAGCGGCCGGTATCGCGTTCGCGTTTCTTAACACGCTGATGCGGGGGCTCACGCAGCAGGTGGGCGCCTTCGAAACCCAGTTCGTGCGGTACGCCTTCGGCATTGCGGTGATGCTGCCTCTCGTGATGCGCAGCGGCTTGGCTGCCTACCGGCCCCGCAACATCGGCGGCCAATTTGTGCGCGGCGCTGTGCATACGGCGGGCTTGCTCTTGTGGTTCGCGGCGATCCCGCACATTACGCTCGCTGAAACCACTGCCATCGGCTTCACCGCGCCCATCTTCATCATGCTGGGAGCGGCCTGGTTCTTTGGAGAGCGGATGCGTTGGGAGCGCTGGTTGGCCGCGGGCATCGGCTTCGCCGGTGTGCTGCTCGTGGTGGCGCCGAAGCTCTCAGGCTCGGGCGGCGCGTACACGCTGTTGATGCTCGCTTCGGCGCCGGTGTTTGCCGCTTCGTTTCTCATCACCAAGAGCCTGACGCGCTATGAGCGGGCAGAGGTGATCGTCGCCTGGCAGTCAATTTCTGTCGCGCTGCTCAGCCTGCCGTTTGCCCTGACCGCATGGCAAACGCCGACGCTTGTTCAGTGGTTCACGTTCGCGATCTGCGGCGTGCTCGGCAGCGCCGGGCACTACTTCATCGCGCGCTCTTACACAGTGGCCGACATCTCAGCGACGCAGTCGGTGAAGTTCCTCGACCTGGTGTGGGCTGCGCTGCTCGGATGGTTGGTGTTTGGCGATACGCCGAGCCAGTGGACGCTGATCGGCGGCGTTGTGATTTGCGCGTCGACCTTGTGGATCGCGCAGCGCGAGGCGCGGGGAACGGTGCGGGGCTGAGCGATTAACGAAGCGGCGCTATCGAAAAGAACCACTCCGAGTAGTACTCCTTGCCTTCAAAGACTTCGAAGCCCTTGCCAAAGCCGCTCTTTTTTAAGGAGGCCTTGTTCGACGGACTGCGCACACCCACAATGCCGCCGCGCTCTTGAATGAGCTCCCAGTCGGGCCGGCCTGTGATGGGGTCCGAGTAAATCCGGCGCAAGTGATGAATGGGTGTGGGAAACCGGTTGTCGTTTACCAGAGCTTCTAGAGTGGGCGGTAGCGCTCTTGCTCCACCGGGTGGGATTGTGTTGTAGTAAGAGCTGATCGCTTTTCGGAATTGACTGCCGACGAACAAGAGCTGCTCCTCCTGTTCGCGCTGCATTTGCGTCTTGTACACAACGACCAAGCTACTGGCCGCGAGCGTAGTGACAAGGATGAACACCAACACCGAAAGCAGCACCACGCCTTGTACTCTCGTGCGAAGAAAAGGTGAACCCCGCATGGCCTACCAATCACTCAGGCGGGTACCGTCAAGCGCCTGCCGTTTAGAGGTCGAAGAAATATCGAACACATCGGCACCCGGTATGAACTCACCAGGCGGAGCGCCGTAACTGCGGATACGCCAAGTCTGTACGGGCAGCGCGGAGCGGTCGGCAAAGAATGGATCGCGCGGCACTCGTCGCAGGAACACCATAGGCGTGGAATTGAAACCCAAAGCCGCGGATCGCGGCACGCCTTGCACAAGCACATCCAGATTCGCCGGATAACCCGAGCTGCCCGTCGGTTTGTCGATAGCGCCGGCGTCTGCGGCAGCTTTGTAGTTGTCCAGCGCTTGCCGGAGTGTTCTCAGGGCAACCCGAAGCTCCGCTTCCTTTGCGCGGGTCTCCATCATCGCGTTGAAGGGCAAAGCAACACTGGCCGCGATGCCGATGAGCGCGAGAGTCACGAGCAATTCAATCAGCGTGAAGCCGTGCTGTCTAGAACACAGGGTGGAGGTTGGCACGTCAGGGGCTCCGCGGTGCGGAAGTGGCTTCTTGCGCCGGCGGTTCTACCACCACCAGCGCGGGTGGCGCGACGTCGTAGATGCCGGGCTCGACGCCGGTAGGGTGGGCTACCGGCGTCCAACTGGTTGTGCCTGAAACCGGATCTAGTGGGATGCTGCGCAGGTACTGCTTCTGAACAAGCTCTGCCAGCTCCGTCGGATACCTGCCTTGATCTGCCTTGAACTTATCGAGTGCATCCCGCACGGTTGCCATGTTCTGCGAGCGGACCTTCTCGCGCGCGGTATCCGTCGTGGCCAAGAAGCGCGGTACCGCGATGCTTAAGAGCAGCGCCAACAGCGTGAAGACAACTAGCAACTCAATAAGCGTGAAGCCACGCTGCGGGCGCGCGTTCATGTCAACGACTCGGCTGTTGCCTCTGGTACATCGGAGGCGGCGCCGGCAGTAGCGCGCCCGTGCTGGGTGGTGCGGGCGCAGCGGCAGGCGCAGGAAGCGGATTGAACAGGACGCCACCCGTGTTGGCGCCCGGCGCTACCGTGGTAGTCGGGACATTGGGTACGGCCGATCCCGCCGAACCCGGCGTTTGGGCGCCGGCCTTGATCAGCGTGATCGGCTCGGCGAGGATTGGCTTTTCCCGCAGAACGTTGAAGGTGCCGGAGAAGATATTCCTCGCCTCCGGGCTCTGTACCGGAAGATTGCGCACAATTCGTGGCGTGATGGCCAAAACGATCTCGCTGCGCGTGTCGCTGCCATTGTTGTTGCCGAAGATGCGACCGACGACAGGTAGGTGACCCAATCCGGGGATCTTGGACGCCGTGTTGCGGTCCTGGTCGGTGATGAGGCCGCCCAGGATCTGCGTTTCGCCATCTTTGAGCCGCAGGTTGGTATTCGCATTGCGCGTGCCTATCTGGTAGGAGCGTCCGCCTTGGCCATCCGTGAACTCCGCAGCGATGTTGCTTACCTCAAGTGCGACCTTGATACCAACCTCGCTGTTGGCGTAGACCTGCGCTTCGAACTCCAGCTTAAGGCCGACGTCCTGATATGTGACGCTGCCCGTGACGACGGATGAGCCGGCGTTAATCGGCGTCACCGAATTGGTGATCGTTGGCACGCGGTCCCCGATCATGATCTTGGCCTTCTCACGGTTGCGTGCCCTGATCCGCGGGCTGGCGAGAAGCCGGGCGTCGGTGTCTTCTAGCTTGAAATTGAGCGTGGCTGATAAAGGAGAGGCCAGAAGGTCGTTGGACCTCAACTGTTTCAGTGCACCCAAGGTCAAAGCCGCTTGCGTGCCCGGAGTCGTCACCGAAAAGCTGTTCGGCAGCATAAGGCCCAGATTGCTATGCCGTGAAGTCGTGACCTCGAGAATCTCGACCTCCAGCATGATCTCGGGGTCGGGTGTGTCGTGGACGGCAATCAGTTTGGCGGCGAGCCGCAATCTCTCGGGCGTGTCGCGGATGACGAGGATGCCGGTGCGCTCGTCCGCGGCCACTTCCCTGAGCTTTAGCATGGACTTCAGCATGGTGCTCAGGTACTTGATGTCGGCATTGGTCACCTGGAACGATCGGATGGTCAAGTCTTCGTACTCGGCTTTCTTCGCCTCGCTCGACGGGTAGATCATC
>JBKJTX010000200.1:0-7492 GCA_046590315.1 Ramlibacter sp.
ACCGTACGTGGCCCCGCACCGTAGATCACACCGGGAATTCCAGCCTCGGCGTACAGCCGAACATCGGTGTAGAGCGGTGTGCCCATCGCGGGGACTACCTCCCCGAATACGGCCTGGCCATGGCGTTGGATCGCGTCGACCAATGGGCGATTGCCCGGCAACGGCTTCATCGAATGGGCCAGCAGCAGGCGCTTGATTTCGACAGTGATACCGGGGCACAGCGCGGCGCTGTCGGCGATGACCTGGCGGATGGTCGCCTCCACCGTCTCGGGGTTTTCTTCCGGAATCATGCGGCGGTCCAACTTGAACGAAACCTTGCCGGGAACGACGTTGGTATTGGTGCCGCCCTCGATGCGGCCCACATTGAGGTAAGGGTGCGAGATGCCCTGCACCTGCGAGGTGATGCTCTGATAGTGCCGGTTCTGCGCATAAAGCGCGTTGAGGATTTTTACGGCCCCCTGCAGCGCGTCCACACCGGAGTCCGGAATGGCGGCATGCGCCATCTTGCCGTGCACCGTGACTTCCATCTGCAAACAGCCGTTGTGGGCGGTTACCACCTCATAGCTGAATCCGGCAGCGATCACGAGATCAGGTCGGGTGAGCTTGTTGCGTAGCAGCCAGCCCGGCCCCAGCTCGCCGCCAAATTCCTCGTCATAAGTGAAGTGCAGTTCGACAGCGCCGCGCAGCTGCGCTTGCAGCGACTCCAGCGCGCGCGCCGCGAAAGTGAAGGTCGCAAAATCGCTCTTGCTCACTGCGGCGGCGCGGCCATACAGTTTGCCGTCCTCGATCTGCGCGCCATAGGGATCGTGGGTCCAGCCTTCGCCAGGCGGAACCACGTCGCCATGCGCGTTGAGCGCGATGGTTTTGCCTTCGCCATAACGCCGACGAACGATGAGATTGGTGATCGACTCGAGCCCGCAGGCGCGCACCTCGGCCTGCGGCACCGGATATTTCTCTGCATCGAAGCCGAAGCCCTTGAGCAATTCCGCCGTGTGGTCGGCGTGCGGCGCATTGTTGCCGGGCGGCGTGTCGGTGGGCACGCGCACCAGCGCCTGCAGAAAGCGCACTTCTTCGTCGAAGTGCGCGTCGATCCAGGCGTCCAGTCGGTCGTAGTCGGTCATTCGCAATCGTCGGCCAGGTGGTCCAGCAGGTGGAGGAAAGCTTCAACTGCCAGTTGCATATCGTCGGCGGTGCTGCTCTCCAACGGGTTGTGGCTGACGCCGGCGTTCTGGCCTCGAACAAACAGCATGGCCTGCGGCATGATTTCATGCAGCTTCATCGCATCGTGCCCGGCGCCGCTGGGCATGCGGTGGAGCGGGATGCCGAGCGAGGCGACGGCCTTTTCCCAGCGCTGCTGCCACTGGGGCGCGCTGGGCGCAGCCGCGGCGCGCATGGTTTCCTCTACAGTGCTGCGCACGCCCCGGCGGCGGCAGATAGCCTGCAGTTCGGAGAGCACGTCGTTCACGAGCGCATCGCGTTGCACATCGTTGGGTGCGCGCAGGTCCAGGCTGAACTCGCAGCGGCCCGGGATGACGTTGATCGATCCGCCCGGCACATTCAACATGCCGACGGTGCCAACAGAGTTGCCGTCTTCGCTGGCCCGCTTTTCGATGTAGAGCGTGAGCTCGGCGACAGCGGCGGCGGCGTCGCGCCGGCGCCCCATCGGCGTCGTGCCGGCGTGGCCGGCCATGCCGACCACTTCGCACTGGTACCGTGTGCCGCCGTTGATCGACGTGACGATGCCGAGGGGCAAGTCCATCTCGTTCAGCACCGGTCCTTGCTCGATATGCACTGCGACGAAAGCGATGTATCCCACGGGAGCTCTCCGCAGCGCGGCAATGGCTTCAACCGTCGCGGGCAGGCCGGCGGCTCGCATGGCCTCGCGCATCGCAATGCCTTCGGCGTCCTTCTGGTCCAGCCAAGCCGGATTGAACTGGCCGACCAGTGCGCCCGAGCCGAGAAATGCGGCTTTGTAGCGTTGGCCTTCTTCCTCGGCGAAGGCGATCACCTCGAAGTCGAACGGCAGGCGGCGGCCCTGACGGGACAACTCCCACACACAGGCCAGCGGCGTGCAGATGCCCAAGCGGCCGTCGTACTTGCCTCCATTGCGCACGGTGTCGTAGTGGCTGCCGGTCATCAAAGTTCTGGCGTGGGCACTGGCGGCCTTGTAGCGCCCCACCACGTTGCCCACCGCGTCGGTCTTGACTTCGTCGAAGCCGCTGTCTTTCATGGTCTGCGAGATGCGCGCTGCCGCTGCACGATGCGCTTCGGTGAGGTAGGTGACCGTGAGCTGGCCGTTCTCTTTGTAGCCAGGGTCGCTAAATTGCGCGAGGCTTTCCTGCCAGTCCCAGACTCGCTGGCCCAACACGGGCACCACCGCGAACTTGTCGTTCAAGCGCAGCTCCGCAATGCGGTGCACGTTGCGCAAGCACTCCGCCAATTCAAAGTCGACCGGGTTATCCAGCCGGCGCTCGAAAGTGTCGATAATTTCCTTGCGCGACAGCCCGGTGCCGCGCGGGCCGCGCAAGGCCAGCACGAAAGGAAATCCGAACTTGGCGTTGTAGTCCGCATTCATCCGCTGCAATTTCGCGAACTCCTCCGCGGTGCAGTCGGCGAAACCTGCTTTGCTTTGCTCCCGGCTGGACTCCGCCGTGAGCGCCTTGCTCACCATGGCTTTGCCGGCGAGCTCCGGGTGCGCGCGGACCAACGCGAGCTGCGCCTCGGGCCCAGCGTCGGAAACGGTGCGCGTCATGGCGTGCTTGAGTTGAGGCAGAGACTGAAACGGCCGCAGCGCGATCGCCGATTCGGCGACCCAAGGCGAGTGCTCGTATAGGCCCTGCAGCATGTCGGCCGCGTCGTGGTCAGACGCCGTGTTGAAATCGTCCAGTGTGATTGCCATGGGTTCAGGCCTTGAAAGGGTGCACGGCTTTCCAGTGCCGCGCGATGTCGATGCGCCGGCAGATCCAGACGCGCTCGTGCTTTTGCACATGGTCGAGAAAACGCTGCAGCGCGATGATGCGCCCCGGCCGGCCCAGCAGGCGGCAGTGCATGCCCACACTCAGCATCTTGGGCCGGTCTTGGCCGTTCGGGTCGCCCTCAGCATACAACGCGTCGAAGCTGTCGCGCAGGTAGACGAAAAAGTCATCGGCCTGCGCGAATCCTTGCGGTAGCGAGAACCGCATGTCGTTGGCGTCGAGGGTGTACGGCACGACGAGGTGCGGCGCCACGCTGCCATCGGTTTTTCGCACCTGCATCCACAACGGCAAGTCGTCGCCGTAATAGTCGCTGTCGTATTCGAAGCCGCCGTAGTCGGCGACCAGCCGCCGGGTGTTGGGGCTGTCGCGGCCGGTGTACCAGCCCAACGGCCGTTCGCCGATGAGCTGCTCAATGGCCTGCATGGCAAGGCGCATGTGTTCACGTTCGGTGGCCTCGTCGACGTTCTGGTAGCTGATCCAGCGCCAGCCGTGGCAGGCGATCTCGTGGCCCCCTTCCTTGAACGCCGTGGTCAGTTCCGGGTGGCGTTGCAGCGCCATGCCGACGCCGAACACCGTGAGCGGTAGGCCGCGCCGTTCGAACTCGCGCAGGATGCGCCATGCTCCCGCGCGTGAGCCGTATTCGTAAATGCCTTCCATGCTGAGGTGCCGCGCCGGAAAGCCCGGGGGGTTGAA
This sequence comes from Ramlibacter sp., assembly GCA_046590315.1. Lineage (GTDB taxonomy): Bacteria > Pseudomonadota > Gammaproteobacteria > Burkholderiales > Burkholderiaceae_C > Ramlibacter. The sequence goes on from JBKJTX010000200.1 coordinate 3,669, forward strand.
CATCTCGGAGAGAAACTGTTCCGAACCCGCGTCGCCGTGCAGAACGGAGTTCTCACCGCCTTCCTCGTAGTTGAGGACGAACTGCACGGCGACGCGCGCTGCGCCCGGCCACTGCGCGTGCGGGGGGTGGCGTCCGTAGCCGGCGAGGTCGCGGGGGTAGGGAGCGGTGCTGTCGTACGTCATGGTGCTTGTTACGCGAGGGCCAAAGCGATGTCGTGCGTCGGGATCTTGCGGTCGAACGCGAGACTTTGCTCAACGTGCCGAAGGTGGTCGGTCATAAGACGCACTGCGCGCTCCTCGTCGCGGGCCGCGAGCGCGCGCACGATTTCCACGTGTTCTTCCTGCGAGTGGCGAGCCGCGCCGCCCGGCTGGTACATAAGCGTGATGAGCGAGCTGCGGGAGACGAGGTCGCGCAGGATCTGCGCCAGCACTTCGTTGCCCATGAGTTCGGCGATGCGCACGTGAAAGTCCCCGAGCAGCTCGACGCGGCGGGCGTCGTCGTCCTTTTCCAGCGCCGCCTTTTCCTGGGTGAGGTGTTCGCGCAATGCGCGCAGCCGCGCCGGCGTCACTTCGCGAACGAACGCGCGGGTCATCTCCGCCTCCAGCATGCGACGCACGGCAAACACCTGGCGCGCTTCTTCAACGGTGGGCGCCGCAACAAACGCCCCGCGTGCCGGTTCCAAACGGATCAGGCGGTTCTGTGCCAGCTGGAAGAGCGCCTGGCGCACCAACGTGCGCGAGACGCCGAAGTGGTCGGCGAGCCGCTGCTCGGCCAGCTTGGTGCCGGGCTGCAACCGATGCTCCACGATCGCCCGCGTCAGCGACTCGACGATAGAGTGGGTGGCGGAGGGCTCCATGCCGGAGCATGATAGCCGCTAAGCCTTGAAGTGTATACACTGTTGTCTACCAATTCAGGCCAAGCAGTGGCAACAGGAGCGCACATGGGACTGAGCACGCACGTACTGGACACCATGCACGGATGCCCGGCGAAGGGCATGGCCGTGGCGCTCTACACAACCGAAGACGGACAAGCGACACTGGTCAAGCGCTTTGTACTTAATGAAGATGGGCGCAATCCCGATGGGCCGTTGTATGAAACCAGCGCGTTGAAAAGGGGCACGTACCGCCTGGTCTTCGATGTGGCCGGCTATTTCAAGGCCCGGGACGTAGCGCTGCCCGAACCGAATTTTCTGGACCAGGTGACGCTCGACTTTGGCGTCGCTCACCCTGAGCAGCACTATCACGTGCCGCTGCTCGTCAGCGCGTGGAGTTACGCCACGTACCGGGGATCATGACAAGCTCAGAGCTGCCCTTCGGTCAGGGTGTCCAGCTGAAACCGGCCGCTCTTGTGCCACAGCCAGGTGTCGGTGTAGACCACCTTGCCCATGCGCGCGGGCGCCGGGAAGGGCGCAGCGGCGCGGACAGTGCGTTCGATCTCGGCCTTCACTTCGGGCGCATGATTCGGCGCCCGCATCCAGCTCAGCGCGCGCACATTGCCGCGGCCATCCAATTCGACCTGCAGCACGCCGATGGCGTACAGCAGCGGCGGCAGCTTGCCCTTGTAGATTCGATCCTGATTGGCCGCGTACAGATGCGATGCGGCGTCGGTGCGGTAGGCGCGCGGACTGGTCGCGCTGGACGGGCGGCCGTGGACGTTGGCGACAACCAGGGGAGGCGTGATTTGGGCTTCTGCCGGTTCTTGGACCGGCGCGACCGGCGCGCGGGCGGCGGGCGACTGGGGCGCCGAACATCCGGCGAGGACGGCGGCCAACACGGCGGCAAGGCTGAAAAAATGCTTCATGCGAAGTCTCCTCGGTTGGTGCGCTCTCGCGAGTGCGGTTGCAGCTTAACAATTGGACGCGATTTAGGTCGGCTCGACGACCGTCTTTACCAGATGACTACGTATCTTGCGATTGGACGCGGCTAAGACCCGCAAGTTCATGAATCTTTGCACATCCCTGCTCCCCTGCGAGAACGCCATTCTGGTCACCGTCACTGGCACGGCGGGCTCCGTTCCGCGGGAGAACGGCGCCTGGATGCTGTTTTTTTCGGATCAGGTGGTTGGCACGATCGGCGGCGGCCATCTTGAATTTGACGCGACCGCGAAAGCGCGTGCTGCGCTGGCCGGTGGCGCCTTGCCCGAACCGCAGCGTTACGCGCTGGGCCCGAGCCTGGGACAATGCTGCGGCGGTGTCGTGGACTTGCGGTTCGAACGGGTGGACGCAGCAGACGTCGCGGCATTGACCGAACGCCTGGCGCCGCCCCTGACACCCCTCGCGCTGTTCGGTGGCGGTCACGTGGGGCGTGCACTGATTCACGCACTGGCGCCACTGCCTTTCGCCATCCAATGGATCGATAGCCGCGATGAGATCTTTCCTGCGCAGGTTCCGCCGCGTGTGCGCTGCGAGCATTCTGACCCGGTGCATGCAGCGGTGCCGCATCTGGCCGCTGGTTCGCGCGTGCTTGTCATGAGCTTCAGCCACGCGGAAGACCTGGACATCGTGGCTGCCTGCCTGCTGCGGTTGCGCGAGAACAAAGACTTGCCCTACGTTGGCCTCATCGGCAGCAAGAGCAAGTGGGCCGTATTCCGGCATCGGTTGGAAGCGCGTGGGTTTGGGCCCGAGGAACTTGCGCGTGTGACGTGCCCCATAGGCCTTGCCGAAATTCACGGGAAGCAGCCGGAAGTGATCGCCGCCAGCGTGGCGGCGCAAGTCCTGCAGCTGGCGCCGCCCGGCCAACCCTGACAATCGCACATTCATGGAAAGCTACCTGCTGGATTGGGCGAACCTGCTACTGCGGTGGGCGCACATCGTCACCGCGATCGCCTGGGTCGGCTCATCCTTTTACTTCGTCTTTCTCGATTCCAGCCTGACACCGCCGGTTGACGAAGACCTGAAGCAGCAAGGCGTGAGCGGTGAACTCTGGGCCGTGCACGGCGGCGGCTTCTATCATCCGGTCAAATTCAATGTCGCGCCGCCCCGGTTGCCGGCGCACTTGCACTGGTTTTATTGGGAGAGCTATTCGACCTGGCTCACCGGCATGGCGCTATTCACAGTCTCGTACGTTTGGAACGCGGGTGCCTACCTCGTAGACAAGAGCGTCATGGACTGGGCGCCCGCGGCGGCTATCGCGGTGGCGCTTTCGTTTTTGGTTGTGTTCTGGTGGCTGTACGACGCGATCTGCCGCTTCTTCGGCAGCCGCAGCAACGGCGATGTGATCGTCGGCGCACTCGTCCTGGTGCTGGTGTGCATCGCGTCGTGGCTGGCCTGCCACTGGTTCGCGGGCCGTGCGGCCTTTCTTCTGGTCGGCGCAATGATCGCAACCGCCATGAGCGCCAATGTTTTCTTCTGGATCATTCCCGGTCAGAAGAAAGTGGTGGCAGCGATCCGGGCAGGCGAGCCGGTCGACCCGGTTCATGGGCAGCGCGGCAAGCAGCGCAGCGTGCACAACACTTACTTCACGCTGCCCGTGCTCTTTTCGATGCTGAGCAACCACTACAGCTTCACATGGAGCCACCCGCATAACTGGCTGGTACTGATCCTCATGATGTTTGCAGGCGCGGCGATCAGGCAGTTTTTCGTCATGCGCCATAGCCACAAGCTCGGACGCAATCCACATCCCTGGCCGTACGCGTTGGCCGGCGTCGTGGTCATCGCGGCAGTGGTCGTCTGGCTGCGACCTGAAGCCTCAGCGCGAGCGGCAACAGAACAGCCCGCGGGTTACGCGCAAGCACGGCAAGTGCTAGAGCAGCGCTGCTACATGTGCCATGGCGAACAAGTCCAGATGAAAAACGTGCGGCTGGATACGCCCGCCGCGCTCAAGCA
>JBKJTX010000044.1:0-5077 GCA_046590315.1 Ramlibacter sp.
TCGCCCAGGTTCTGCAGCGTGGTGTGGCCGATGCCGCGCTTGGGCGTGGTGACCGATCGCAGGAAGGCCGGGTCGTCGTCGTTGTTGACCCACAGCCTTAGCCAGGCGCACAGGTCCTTGATCTCGGCCCGGTCGAAAAAGCTCTGGCCGCCAGAGACCTTGTACGGGATGGCTGCCTTGCGCAGCGCCTTCTCGAAGGTGCGGGCCTGGTGATTGGCGCGGTACAGCACGGCGAACGCCCGCCACTCCTGGCCGCCGGCGTTGGAGCGGATCGACTGGATCCGCGCCACCGCCCGCTCGGCTTCGTGTTCCTCATTGTCGGCGTCGATCACCCGCACCGGCTCGCCCTCGCCCAGTTCCGAGAACAGGGTCTTGGGAAAAAGCTTGGGGTTGGGTCCGATCACGTTGTTGGCGGCGCGCAGGATGGAGCTGGTGGAGCGGTAGTTCTGCTCCAGCTTGACGACCTTGAGCGTGGGGAAGTCGAGCGGCAGCCTCTTTAAATTGTCCAGCGTGGCGCCGCGCCAGCCGTAAATCGACTGGTCGTCATCGCCCACGGCAGTGAAGCGCCCTCGCTCACCGACCAGCAGCTTCAACACTTCGTACTGCGTGGCGTTGGTGTCCTGGTACTCATCCACCAGCACATGGCCGAGCGCGGCCTGCCATTTCTCTCGCACCTCTGCATGTTGTTGCAGCAACTTGAGCGGCAGGCCGATCAAGTCGTCGAAGTCCACGCTCTGGTAGGCCGAGAGCCGCTCTTCATAGCGCCCCATGATGCGTGCCGTGATCTTTTCGTTGTCGTCTTTCGCCTGGGCTTCGGCCTGCGCGGCATTGAGGCCCATGTTCTTCCACAGGCTGATCGCCCATTGCCACTGGCGCGCGGTAGCCGCGTCGGTGCTGCCGCCCGCGTCTTTCAGGATGCTGGTGACATCGTCGGTGTCCAGGATGGAGAACTGGGGCTTGAGACCCAGCGCGGCACCGTCCTGCCGCAGCATGCGCACGCCCAGGGCGTGGAAGGTGCAGATCATCACCTGCTTGGCCTCACGGCCGATCAGGGTCTTGGCGCGCTCGCGCATCTCGGCGGCGGCCTTGTTGGTGAAGGTGATGGCAGCGATGCGATTGGCCTCGAGTCCCGCCTGGATCAGGCGCCCGATTTTGTGCGTGATGACGCGGGTCTTGCCGGAGCCGGCGCCGGCAAGCACCAGACAGGGCCCATGCAGGTAATTGACAGCTTCCTGCTGGGCGAGGTTGAGGCCGGCGGACATCGAAAGGCGGACTTGAAGAACGAGCTGCGAAGGAAGCCGGGAATCATACTGGCCCAAAACGCTGTTACAGGGGTTGCAGTCGCACCGGGGCCTTTTCATTCGCCTGCCTCACGACTGCTTCGAGTGCCTTGCGGGCGGCCGCGGCAGCATGCTGGCCGCTGGCTGTAGCGATTTCGGTCTCGAACCGGGCGTGAAACTTTTTCGCTTCGCGCAGCAGCGCCCGGGAACGCGGGGTGAGTTCGAGTCGTTTGACTCTTGCATCCTCAACGTCGTCGACACGCGCGACATAGCCCTTGGCGACCATGTCCGCGACGATCTTAAGGGCCCCTTGGGGCGTGATTGCGAGGCCTTCGGACACCTGTGTGAGGTTGAGTTTGTCAGCTTCGAGCATCCGTAAAACGTAGCCGAATGACGGACCAAGATCATCGAAGCCCGCGTCTGCCAAATGGGCGTGAAGCTGTCGCTTAAATGCGCCGAAAGCCAGGTTGAGCAGTACGCCGAAGTCCTGGCGGTCGGCCTGAAAAGAAGCGCCACGCATAATAATTCACTCAGGTTTATAATATGAAGCTTATTTTATAGGAAACCATCATGCCCTTTGTCTCAGCCCTCGATGCGCCGCTTTTCGAGCTCCCGGGCGTCCGGTTCCGCGGGCTCGCTTCGCCCACCCGCGGTGCAGCGGAAAACTCGGTGTGGACCGTCACACTCGAACCCGGCACGCCGGCGCGTCCGCACCAGCTGACCCGTGAACAGATTTTTGTTGTACTCGAAGGTCGCGCCGAGGCGCGGGTTGGCGTCAGCCCATGCCATGCGCTCGAGCCCGGATGCGCGCTTATCGTGCCGGCGCATACGACGCTATCGCTATCGAATCCCTTCGAGTCCCCGTTCGTTGCAGTGGCCGTGCTCCCGGTGGGAGGACAGGCGATCGTGGGTGAAGGCCCGCCGTTCACCCCTCCGTGGGCGGCATGAGGGACGCGCCGCTGCCGGTCATTTGAGTATTGGCGCTGGAAAGTTCGGAGAAAATACGCGGGTGCTTGACATTCTCCTGGTCACATTTCCGTTCTTCGCGCTGGTGCTCGCCGGGTACGTGGCGGCGCGACGGCGCATGCTGCCGCTGGAGGCGATTCCCGGCCTCAACAGTTTCGTGCTGTATTTCGCGCTTCCCTGCCTGTTGTACCGCTTCGGCGCCAGCACGCCGATTGCCCAACTGCTGGACGCGACGGCAGCCGGCGTTTATCTGGTGTGCGCGGTGGCGCTCGTCAGCTTCGTGGTGTGGGCCAGCCGGAATTCGCGCATCGGCTGGAACGACGCGTCGTTCGCGGCGCTGGTCGCGGCCTTTCCCAACACCGGCTTCATGGGTGTGCCGCTGCTGGTCGCGTTGCTCGGGGCCCAAGCTGCGGGGCCGGCCATCCTCACCATTCTGGTCGACCTGCTGATCACCAGTTCGTTGTGCATCGCGCTGTCGCGCCTGGACGGCGCCGACGAGCATGGCGCGCGCAAAGCCGCCAACAATGCGTTCAAGGGCGTGGCGATCAATCCCATGCCCTGGGCGATCCTGCTGGGCGGCATCGCATCGGCCGTGCAGTTCGAGCCGATCAAGCCGGTGGCGCAGACCATCGGACTGCTCGCCGATGCGGCGTCGCCGGTCGCGCTATTCACCATCGGGGCGGTGCTGGCGCGCTCGCAGTTCGTCGCCGCCAGGGGAGAGCACGTGCCCATGCCGATGCGCGACTTCGTGCCGGTGGCGCTGGTCAAGCTGTTGGTGCACCCGGCGCTGGTGTGGGGCGCCGGCAGCACCGCAATCGCCATGGGGCTGCCGCTGGGGCGCTTTGCGTTGACGGTAATGGTTCTCGTCGCGGCGCTGCCTTCCGCGAGCAACGTTGCCGTGCTGGCGGAACGCTTCGGCGCCGACACCGGCCGCATCGCACGGATCATCCTGTTGACGACAGCGGCGGCGTTTCTTTCCTTCTCGGGTGCTGTCGCGTTGCTGAAGTGATGTGAAGTGAAATGGGTACCGGCCGCATCTGGTCTCAAGTGCCGGCCCGAAACGCAGGTCCGAAAACAGCCAGCCAGCGCAGCGCTTGCCGCCCATCATGGCTTCAACTTTCCGCAAGCCCGCCATGTCTGACTCACCTGAACACACGCTGCCGCCACCCTTCGTCCGGGTCGCCGCATCCAACCTCGCGGCCCAGACCGCGGAACAATTGGCGCTCGCGGCCACGCCGTTGATCGCCGTGCTCGCGTTCCAGGCCCGCGAAGGCGAGACCGGCCTGCTGCAGGCCGTGCAGACGCTGCCGTTTCTGCTGCTCTGCCTGCCCGCGGGCGTGCTGGCCGATCGCTTCTCGCGGCGCGGGTTGCTGCTGGCCGGCGAAGCGGTGCGCTTCGGTGCACTGCTGGCAATGCTGGTGTTGCTGCTCACCAGTCATCTCAGCCTCGTGGCACTCGCCGTGCTGGGTTTTCTCGGCGCGACTGGCACGGTCGTCTTCAGCGTGGCCGGGCCGGCGCTGGTGCCGGCCCTGGTGCGGCGGGAGGAACTGCCCTTGGCCAACAGCCGGATCGAGCTGGCGCGCAGCGCGGCGTTCGCGGCGGGCCCCGCGGTCGGCGGCTGGCTGGTCGGTGGCATCGGCGCAGCCGCGGCCTTTGCCATTGCGACCGGACTGTCGCTGCTGGCGCTGGCGCTGCTGCGCGGCGTCGAGGAGCCGCCGCGACCGCGTCCCGCGCCGCGCCAGCCGCTGCGCGAGATCGCCGAGGGCGCGAATTTCGTACTGCGTGACGAGCTGTTGCGTCCCGTTTTGCTGACGGCGGTCTTCTTCAATATCGGCTTTTTCGTGTTGCAGGCCGTCTATGTACCGTATGCCGTGCACTACCTGGGATTGGACGCCGCGGGGGTCGGTGCGACGATGGCGGTGTGCGGCGTCGGCATGATAGGCGCCGCTCTGGCCGCGCCCCGCGTGATGAAGCGCTGGCGGTTGGGCGTCGTCATCGCCATCGGGCCGTTGTCGGGCCTTGCCGCCGCGCTGGTGATGCTCGCGACACTGGCCTGGCCCAGCGCATGGTTGGCGGCGGTCAGTTTCTTCCTCATGGGTGCGGGGCCTGTGCTTTGGGTCATCAGCTCGACCACCTTGCGGCAAGCGGTTACGCCTGCCGGCCTGATCGGCCGCGTGTCGGCAGTTGTCATGACGGCCACCTACGGAGCGCGTCCACTCGGCGCGCTGATTGGCGCGGGGGTAGGCGCTGTGGCGGGCGCGCCCTGGTGCCTCGCGGTTGCCGTGCTGGCGTTCGCGGTGCAGGCCGCGATCATCTTGCGCTCGCCGGCATTCAAGCTGCACGTGATGCCGCGCAGCGCGGAGCCGGCGGCCGCGTAGTCAGCACTACGCATCGGTGAATAATGGGCGCATGAGCGCCTTGACTCCCCTCATCGAAACCTTCCGCGGCGGCACGCTCGAGTGCACGCATTTCGGCGCCGTGGCCGTTACCGATACGCAAGGCCAGGTGGTGGCTTCGGCCGGCGACCCGCACTACGTCACGTTCACCCGCTCGACGCTCAAAGCGTTGCAGGCGCTGCCGTTCGTGCAGGCGGGCGGTCCACAGCGGTTCGGCTTCTCACGCGAGAACGTGGCGATGATGTGCGCCAGCCACACCGGCGAGCCGATGCACGTCACGCAGGTGCAGGACATGCTGGACAAGGCAGGCCTGACCTACAAGACGCTGCAGTGCGGCTGCCATGTACCGTACTTCGCCGAGCTGGGCGTGGCGCCCGCACCAAGCCCGGGTGCTTACGACGAGCGGCACAACAACTGCAGCGGCAAGCACGCGGG
>JBKJTX010000344.1:0-13351 GCA_046590315.1 Ramlibacter sp.
TCGAAGTACGAGAACTTGAATTGGTCGTGCACCAGCCCGATGGCGCCGTCGGCATTGAAGTCGCTCACCTTGCGCGCTTCCTTGACGACGCGCCCAAAGGCGTCGAGCGAGAAGACAACGACACGGTTCTCGGCGTCCGTGACCCTCGTGGCATGGCCGCTGGCGTCATATGCGGTGAGCGTCACGCGGTCCTCATTCGTGCCGCCCGAGTTGCGGTCGATGCGGCGCACCACGTTGCCATAGATGTCGAGCGAGAACTCGGTGAGCTGCGCGACCGAGACGGTCGGGTCCAGCTGGCCGGGCAGTGCACCGGCCACCTTGGTATTGAAGCCGGCGCGCGCTGCGAGGGCGGCACCGCTGGCCGTGGGGCTAGTCGCCGTGTCGATCAGGTAGACGATCACGGCACCGGGCGCCATCGTCTGCAGCTTGACGCTCAGGTCTTGCTGCGCGGCAACATCCTGCGTGAGCGCCTGGCCGTACACGACCTGGTAGAACCGCGCGGCGATCTGCGCTTCGTCGGCATCGGCGGGCTGAAGCGCCATCGCCTCGGTCGAGCTATACAGGTCCTGCGCGACACTGGCCATCGATTTCCCGGGCGTCGCGAGGTCGGTGATTCTAGCGGCCAGTTCGGCTGTTGTGGGTGCGCGCCCGAAGATCGCGACGTACAACTGCGCCACCTTCAGGCTCAGTGTTGCCTGCTGCTTCGCGGCCTGCACCAGCGCCGCAGCATCGCCCACATAGCCTTGGTCGGCGTATTGGAGGCCCGCCAGAACCTTGGCGCCAAAGATACGCTGCGATGACAGCGCGTTGGAGTCCTGTCCGTTGTTGCCGACAACCGCGTCGACCAAGTCCACGAAGACTTGTCCCCTGACTTCAGGCTGCGTCGCGGCCACCTGGTTGGCGTCGGTGAAACGATTGGTCCAGTACGTGGTGCCGGTCTGGTCGGTGTTGTTGCTGAGGTCTCGCCCGAGGGCATGCGAATAGATCTGGGCAACCAGATCGGACGCGCCGGTCGGCAGCGGCGTGCTGCCGCCCCGGCCGTCCAGGTACATCTCGCTCGCCACTTGCGCGAGCGAGGCGCCATCGTTCAGACGGCCGAGCCACCGGCTCACCTCTGCCGCGTTCGGCAAGAGATCGAACAGCACAACGTACAGCTCGGTGATGTGCGTGCGCATGGCCTGCGTGGAAGGCGTCCGCACAGCAACGACCCGGCCCAGCGCGTCATACGACGTGTACGTGGTCGTGCCGAGCGCGTCGGTCGTGCTGGTCATGTTGCCCAGTGCGTCATAGCCGTAGCGCACGACTTCGCTGGCCGTGAGGTGCTCGCCGTTGGCGCCTTCGCCGGCGCTCACGTTCAAGCGTGCCTGTGTGATCTTCCGGTCCAGCTTGTCGTATTGGTACTGTGTTTCGCGCTTTTGCGAGTCGTTCGTCGGCACGGTGAATGTCATGCCGGTGTTGACGTTAAAGCTGCTGTCGTTGATGGAGACTGAAGTCGCGTATTCGATCTGCTTCGAGAGGTTGCCGCTGTCGTCGTAAGCCAGGGTCGTGAGATACGCCCTAACCGCACCGTCGGCACGTTCGTAGACCGCGATCTGTGCTGTCTGGCGGCCCGTGATGTCGTAGTTAAAATAGGTATCGGCGGCGACCGTGGCCTTGACGCCGGCGGCGCTCTGGCCGTAGACCGAGGTTCGCAGCACATCGCCTAGCGCGTTGTACGCGGTTTCGGTCGCGCGCCCTGCTGTGAAGACCTGCCCCGAGAGGCCGTACTGGTCGAACGCATAGCCCTGCGGCTCTATCACCTTGCTCGCCCGGCCCAGTTTGTCGTACTGGGTGGTGATGGTGCGGTCCGCACTGCGGTCAGAGCCGATGGCTGAAAGCACAACCGCTTCGGTCAGGCCCGCAGTGCGCATGGCAATGGTCAAGGTGACGGCTCTGGAATAGCGCGTCAACTGCGCCACGGCGCCGAAACCATCACGCACATAGCCGGTGATCTGCCCGAGAGCATCGACGTCCCAACGGACGTTGCCCGCCTGGTCGTAAACCTTGTAGCTGTAATTGCCGCCCACATCCTTGCTGATGATGGCGTTCCCCAGCGCGTCGTAGGTGACGAGGATTTCCGGCTTGACAGCGGCGCTCGCGTCCGTCTGCACGTTGTAGACGTTGACCAGCGGGAAAACCGTCTTGACCTGGTGGCCGGCGGCGTCGTACGCGTACTCGGTGATGCGTTGCTCGGGCTGGCCCCATGCCTCCGTACGGGACGTCACGTTTCCGAGCGCGTCGTAGCCGGTTCGGGTGATGAGCGCAGCGGTGGTGGCGGTCCCGTCCGCGCGCGTCACGGCGACAGACGGAGTGCTTTCCGACACAATCCGGCCCGCGGCGTTGTACTCGTAGCTCCACACGCGTGGATTCGCGGTCGTGCTGAGCTTGTTGGTGAAGGTGCGCCGGTTGCCCAACCCGTCGTACGTGTAGCTTTCCGTCGCGAGCAACGCATCCGTGCTGGCGACAAGGCGGCCTGCTGCGTCGTAGCTCAAGCCGGCGGTGCGATCGAGCGCGGCATCTGGCCTCAGCGCCGCTTCCACCCCGTCCTTGGTGGCCGGAACTGATGCCGCTACAGTTTTTTGGTACTCCACGGTGCTAGTGACGCGGCCCGAAGCGTCGTAGGTGAACTTCTTGACGCTGCCGCCGGCGTCGATCGTGTAGATCGCCCGGCCGGCAGCGTCATACACGCGGCGCTCACCTCTGTCGAGGCCGGCATTCGGGGTTGCCGGTAGCAATGACTTGATGGTCGATTGGCTGGCTTTGGCTGCCAGCGTCGAGGTATTCAGCGGCGCCGAGTAACGCCAGACGGCGGAGACATTGCCCGTTCCGTCATAGACGTTTTCCGTGACTGCCCCCACCGCGTCGATGGTGTAGACGGCGCGCGAAGCCGCGTCATAGACGGTGCGGGTCACCCGATCTGCAGTGTCGCTGACAACGGCCGCGGCGATGGTCGCTGCGGTTGCCGCACCGGTCAGCTGCAGGCTCTTTGCGTAAGCCTTGGTATGCACGACATTGCCAATGCCGTCGTAGAGCCATTGCGTCACCGCGTTGGCGCCGTCGACCGCAAACGCCAGTCTGTTGGCGGCGTCGTAGGCCATGCGCTCCACCCGGTCCCCGGTGGCATCGGCGCCTACGGAATTGATCCACGTGGCGACTGCTTGCTGGGTCGGGTTGGCGGCCAGTGTCTGGGACGACAAAAAAGTGGCGTAACTGGTACGGGACACCACATTGCCGGCGGAGTCATACGTTTGGCGCGTGACGGACCACTGCATGGCACCCGTAAGATGATGGGCCTGTGCCGCACCGGTCAGGCGGTTCGCGCTGTCGTAGGTCATGCGCTGCGCCGCGTCCGCCGTGCCGGTCTGGGCGGTAGCGATCCACGCGGCGAGCTGGGCTTGAGACGGGTTGGCGGCGAGGCCTTGCGAGGACAGCACGGTGGCAAATGCCGTGCGTGCAATCACGTTGCCGTTGGCATCGTAGCTCTGCTGGCTCGCGGCCCATAGCAGGTTTCCGCTCGCATCAAGCCCCTGGGCCGTCGCGGTGGCCACGAGCCGGCCGGCCGTGTCGTACAGCATGCGCGCGCGCGCATCATGGGCCGCGTCCGCGCCCGGCGCTCCCGGCACGGCCCCGTCTATCCACACCTTGTCCAGCTCCGTCCCCTGCAGGCGAGTGGCGTAGCTGATGCGATCAATGAGGTTACCCGCAAGGTCGTAGTTCAAGCTGGTGACTGCGCCGGTGCCGTCGATCTGGCGCGTCAAGCGATTGGCCGCATCGAACACGCGGACGGTGACCGCGTCGCGGCTCGCCTTCTTGAAGTCGGCCACTTCCACCGCCGCGGCGACCGCACTCAAGGTCAAAGCGGTGCCCGTGCCAAGCAGGGTGTCATACCGAATGGAACGCAGCACATTGCCGTTCCCGTCGTAGCGCTGCTCGCTGATTTCGCTGCGGGCGTTGACCTGAAAACGCAGGCGGCCGTCGCGGTCGTAAATGCTGTTGATGACGTTGTCGGCTGCATCAGCAGTGACATTCACGCTGACCGCCGTGATTGCCAGCGACAGGCCGGCGACGGATATCGGCTTCACGTACTGCCGAATCTGCGTCACTCGCCCGGCGGCGTCGTAGACGTAGCCCGTCACGTCTCCGGCGCCGTCTACTGCAAATTTAACGCGGTTTTCGTTGTCGTAGACGTAGCGCACGACGTTGAGATTGGCATCGGTTTTGGCGACGAGGTTATCGGCGGCATCCCAGGTGTACACGCAGCGCAGCGCGAGGCCGGCGGGGTCGACGATCTCTTCGGTGCGGCGTCCAAGCTTGTCGTACTTGTACTGGGTGGCGCTGGCTGCGGCGGTGCCCGCAGCGTCGGTTACCGTCAGCGTGCGCCCGCGAGCATCATAGGTGTAGGTGGTCTTCAGGTTAAGGCCCGCCGGGTCTACCGCAGTGGCGAGCACCTGGCCCTTGAGGTCGTATGTGTTCTGTGTAACGACGTTGTTTGAATCGGTGACCGTGTAGGTCTGGCCCTTGGCGTCGTAGACATAGGTGGTTTTGAGATCCAGGCCACTCGGGTCCACGCGCCGGGTGAACACCCGGTTGGCCGCGTCGTAGGTATAGGCAGTCCTGATGCCGTTGGCGTCGATGGTGTCGGACAGTCTTTCGCCCGCGTCGTAGCTGCGACTTTCGAGGATGCCCAGTGCGTCGTTGCTCCGGGTCTTGAGATTGCCGTTGAGATCGTAGGTATATGTAGTTGCCTTGGCGTTGGCGTCGATGACCTTGATCGTCTGCCCATGGCGGTTGAAGGCCGTGGTGACCTGGACGTTCTCCGCGGTCTTGACCGTCATGGTCCGCGCGGCATCGTCGTAGGTCGTGGTCGTCGTAAAACCGTTGGCGTCCACCTGTGTGAGCACCCGGTCGAAGGCGTCGTAGGTGGTGAAGGTAGACGCGTCCAGCGCGTTGGTTTCCCGGACGACCTTTCGACCCTGGGTGTCGCGCTCGTAGTTCAGCGTGCGCGCGAGGTTGCGTCCGTCGATGCTGCTGACACGCCGGCCGAAGGCGTCGTACCCCGCCTGCGAAAGGCGGTTCTCACCGCCCGAGTCTTCCGTCGTCTTGACCGCGAGCCCGCGACGGTCATAGTCGTACTGGGTCATGACGGTGGTGAAGGGGTCGATCCTCTCGACCTTCTGGTACGACTGCCCGAAGGCCGTGTAGCTGACCGTGTTGACGTTGCCCAGCTCGTCGGTGCGGGTCGTCACCTGGCCGCGCAAGTCATAGCCGAACGAAACCTTGCTGTCGAGCGTCGCGTTCGCCAGTGCCGCCACAGCGCTGGCTACGGCGGTCGTCGTCAGGCCACCGGACATGGTCGCGAGCGTGGTCGACGCGAGGCGGGTGCCATAACGCGTCTGCGCGGTGAGTTGCTCGAGGTTGTTGTAGGTGTTCTGCGATACTTCGCCAAAGGCATTGATCGTGTAGGCGAGCTGTCCGTCGGCGTCGTAGTAGTACACGGTCTTCAGGCCGTTTGCGTCGGTCATGGTCGCGCGCCTGCCCGCCAGGTCGTACGTGTATATGGTCGCACCGCCTTCGCCGTTTCTTTCAGTCGCCACGCGGCCCATCAGATCGTAGTCGGTGCCCTCCGTGCGCAGCTCGGTCGTGTTGTACGCTGCATCGGTCGCTGCGAGCTGACCGATGCTGTTGTAGGTGTACTTCGTGACAGTTCCGTGGGTGTCGGTACGCGTCAAGACCTGGTTCAGATCGGTGTAGGTGAAGCTCGTGGTCTGTTTACCGGTGAGCGCGGGCCTCAAACTCGATGCAACGGTTGAAAGGGTGATCGCGGCCGGTGCGACCATCGCCTTGAGCGCGTAGCGCGTCTCGATGGAGAGGTTGCCGTTGACGTCCCAACTGGATTCGGTCAAGTTGCCGTCGGCATCGACGGCGGCCCGGACCCTTCCTTGCGCGTCAAAAAAAGTCCAGTCGTGACGATCGACGGCATTGTCGCGCGTCGGCTTGAGCTGCGCCAAGGTGCCTGTGGCCCAGAAACTGCTGGCGGTTCTCGTGCCGTAGGACAACGTGTGCACCAGGCGGCCGGCGGCGTCGTACTCGTTTTCGGTGAGATAGCCCTCCGCGTCCAGGGTTCCAACAAGCAGGTTGTCGGCGTCATAGAAAATGCGGGTGCGCCGGTCGAGCGTCGCATTGCCGACAGGGCTGACGGCGGCGTCGGTCGCAAGCGTGGCAGCGGTAATGCCGGCGATGGATATTTGCGCCTGGTAACGGACGACGGCGACGGCTCGGGACGCGCCGTCGTACTGCGTTTCGGTAACGTAGCCGAGTTCGTCGACCGCCTTGACGAGGCGGCCGTCATTGTCATAGAGGTTCCAGCTCTTGCGGTCGAGGGCGAGGTTGGCGGCAGGGCGCAGTGAACTGAGCGCTACTGTTGCGGGGTTGCCGCTGGCGTCGACCAGGCTGGCCAGCCCCGCGGCCGTGACCGCATTGAAATACGCTGTGGTTGCAACGAGTTGGTTGTTGAGGTTATAGGTGAATTCCGTGAGGCTCGCGTTGCCGTCGATCTGCGCGACTTGCCGATTCGCTTCGTCATAGAGCAAGTAGGTCTTTACGCCCGTCGCGTCTTGCGTCATTCGCAACCGGCCGCCGGCGTCATACGCATACGACGTCGTGCCCAGGGTGCCACCCGACTGGGCCACAGTCATTAACTCTCCCGCACCGTTGTAGACGGAGGTCGTGCTCAGCCCGTTGGCCTGTATCGTCGTTGTGGTGTTCGTGCTGTCGTAGTAATTGTTGACTGTCAGGTTGCCCAGCGTGTCGATGGCGCGGGTCATGCGCCCCAGGCCATCGAACTGGTAGTGAGTAATCCCCCTCGTGACGTAGTCGCTCAGGTCCACCGGCGAAACGCCGGCCGCGACCTTGGCCGGGGCAATGGTGTGCAGGAGTTCGCCGGCCTGGTTGTAGAAGTACTTGGTAACGGACTGGCTGCCATCGGCAATGCCGGCGCCGCTGGCATCTACGGAGGTGTAGCGAGTCACCGAGGCCGGGTTGCCACGGAAGTCATACAAGGTGTCGGTGCGCTCGCTGCGCGACTTGTCTGCCGTGCCGGCTACCCAGGCGGCCAGACTCGCATCGGCCATGGGGCCGGAATAGACATTGCCGGTGTATTCGATGGCCACGGTACGGCGCCCGCCCGCGCCGTATCGGTATTCGGTCACACGCCCTTCGGCGCTGACGACGAATTTCAGGTGGGTTTCGCTGAGGTCATAGATGTAGCGCGTCGTATGTGCATCTGTCGCGGCGCCTGCGCCCGTACCGTCCGGATCGGGGACGTAGAAGACCGTTTCGCTGGTCAGCTGGTTTCGCCCACCATACGTCCTGTTGACAGTGACTCCCGTGCCGTCCGTATTGGTGGCAGTCGTCCCGCTGCGACTGAAGGTCTCTTTGCCGACCTGGTAGGTGTACGACATCGTACTGCCGCGCGCATCGGTTTGCTTGAGGACATTGCCGTCGGCATCCCATAGATAGCTGAAGCTGGGGGCACCCGTTGCGGTGGTGGGGGATAGGAAGTTTGTAAGCCGGTTGCTCGTGTCGTACGTGAAGACCGTCTTGGCGCCTAGCGGATCGGTGACGGTTGTCTTCCGGTTATTGAGGTCATAAGTCAGGAGCGTGGTTCGGGTCGACCCACTCGCGACTGTCTGAGCGATTTGTGTGACGCGGAACACCCCGTTGTTGGACGTGTACATGAAGGCGATATTGGTGCCGTCGCCCTGGGTGATGGTGGCCACACGCTTGGTGTTGCCCGTATACGTATAAGTGGTGGTGTAGGTCTTCCCATCAGTGACGAGGCTGTCGTCCGGGCTCAAATCCACGGTTGCGGTGATGAGTCGGTTGCTCGTGTCGTACCCGTATAGAGTGCGCGTGAGCAACGTGGTGCCGTCGGCCTTGGTGGTTCTCAAGTCCGTCAGGTTGTTTCCCGAATACTCCAGCAAAGTCTTCTCGCCCGAAGCAGAGGTGACGGACACCACGAGATTGCCCGTATAACCGTACGTGACTGTGTTGTTGTCAACGTCCAGGCTCCGCAAGATCTTGCCCGCGCCGGAGCTCCAGTCGTAAACCTCCCTCAGCTGGGTGTCGCCATCGGTCCAGGTCCACTCGGCGCCGTTGTAGGTCAGATTGTCATAGCCACCGGCTCCATCGGTGTTCACATACGCGTACGTGCCGTCACGCGTCTTGGTGTTGCCGTAGGTGTACACGAGGGCGATCCCATCGCCATCGGTCCGTGTGATGGTGCTGCCGGCAACATTGGCCGTGCCTGTGAGCGTGCCCAGAGTCTTGGCCACCCCCATCCGCCAGTTGTCGGCGTTGTCGTCATTCATCAGACCCTGGCTGTTGTACGTCCGGACCAGGGGGACGTCGGTGCCCATGCCGCTCAGGAACTCGTCCTGGCGCTGAATGACCAGGTTGCCGGTGGAAGTGTTCACATACGCCAGCTCGCCCGACCGGCCTGCAAATGCGTTCCCCGTCACGGAACCGCCCCGACCCTCCAGCACGGCCAAAGACGTATTGCTCAAACCCAGGCCATTGCCCGCCACAAATGCCACCATTGAAGCCTCCTCGAATTCGTTCGGCGCCACCTTGGGCGGCACAACAGGCAAAAATTGCCCTTCATCCAATACATCCCCACGAATTCGGTTTTGTTTAGCGCCGCCGACCGCACATGCCTGAAACTCCTGCCGAAGGCCGATTCAATCGCACCCATGTCCCTCGCCTACCTCTTCGCCGTCTCCGCCGCCCTCCACTTCTACGTCGGCTTGCGCATCGCATCCGCGCTCCCGGCCGCCTGGGCGCAGGGCGTCTTCACGCTGTTGCTGGTGGTCTCGGCCCTGTTCGTGCCGCTGGGCATGGCGGCTCGGCGCTTGGCCCGGCCGCCCGTGGCCGACACCCTGGCCGCGATCGGCTTGCTTTTCATGGGTCTCTTCTCCTCGCTTTTTGTCGGCAGCGTGTTGCGCGACGTTGCGCTCGTCATCCTCTGGACCGTCGATCTCGCGGTTGCTGGCACTTTGCCGGTGGCGCAGCTGGACACCTGGAGCGCCGAAGCCATACCTCTGCTGGGCCTGCTCGTGACGTTCGTCGGGTTCTTAAACGCGCGGCGTACGGCGGGCGTGGTGCGCGTCGACATGCCGGTGGCCGGCCTGCCGGAAGCGTTGCGCGGCTTCACGATCGTGCAGATCAGCGACATCCACGTCGGGCCGACCATCCGCCAGCGCTATGTAGAGAACATTGTCGAAGCGGTGAATCGGCTCAAGCCCGACGTTGTGGCCATCACCGGCGACCTGGTCGACGGCAGCGTCGCGGAGTTGGGCTCGCATGTGGCGCCGCTGCAGCGCCTCGTGTCGCGCCATGGCAGCTTCTTCGTCACCGGCAATCACGAGTACTACTCGGGCGCCTTGCCGTGGATCGCGGAGCTGGGTCGGCTCGGCATCCGCGTACTCCATAACGAGCACGTGGTGATCGAGCGCGGCGGCGCCAAGCTGGTGCTGGCCGGTGTGCCCGATTTCAACGCAGGGCACTTTCACGACACCCATCGCAGCGACCCGCAAGCCGCCATGGCTGGCGCGCCGTCGGACGCGAGTGCCCGCGTGTTGCTCGCGCATCAGCCGCGCACCGCACCCATGGCGGAACAGGCCGGATTCGATGTGCAGTTGTCAGGGCACACCCACGGCGGGCAGTTCTTGCCCTGGAATTTTTTCGTGCGGTTTCAGCAGCCGTTCACTGCTGGGCTGCACAAACTCGGCCGTATGTGGGTTTACGTCAGCCGTGGCACCGGGTATTGGGGTCCACCCAAGCGTTTTGGTGCACCATCTGAAATTACCGAGGTCTGTTTGGTCCCATCGGTGTGATTCCTACACGGAGGCGGGCAGTTGTCCCACAAGGCTGAGGTTGGGGCAGGCCAAAAACTGCCTGAAACTGACCGTATGGCACGCCTCGCATCCCTTTCCACCCCGCTCTCCGGCGCGCGCGCCGGCAGCGTTCTCTACCTTGGCGCAGCACGCAGCCGGCGCAAGTTCGAACTGTTTTACCCCGACGGCTTCCAGGACGAGACCTACCAGGTCGCCGAGCGCTCGTACAAAGAGCGCGCTCACCTCGAATGGAAAGCCGAGCTCGGCCCCGTGGACTTTCGCAAGCTGTTGGCCCGCGGCGAGTTTCGCCACATCTGCGACACAGCCGTGCGAATCGAATCACGCACCAACCTGCTCTTCTCGTTCGAGAAGATGGCGCTACGCGACGCAGTGAAGACGCAGGCCGGCGCCCGTCTCTTTGCGACCGAGCTGTATGGCTTTCTGTGGGGCCGCGGCGCACCGCACCGCAAGTTCGACGACTGGCTCCAGGCTTTGGGTGAGCTGCCGCGCAAGCAGCACCCGGTGCTGACGTGGCCGCTGGTCACGGTGTTCGGCTTTCTGGCGCGCCCCGATCGCCACATGTTCTTGAAGCCCCGCGTGACGCGCAAGGCGGCGCAGGCTTATGGCTACGACTTCAACTACCACGCCCAACCGTCGTGGGCGGTCTATCACTCGCTCTTGACCTTCGCGGCCATCATCCGGCGCGACCTGGATCGCCGGCCCGGCTTCAAGGCCCGCGACATGATCGACGTGCAGTCCTTCATCTGGGTTCAGGCGGCCGACGAGTACCAACCCTAGGGTCGGCGTCGAACGCAGCAGCAGCCGTCAGGGCGCGAACTGCTCCGAGCCGACCAGGCCGATCTTCACCAGCCCCAGCCGCTGCGCGCTGGCCAGCACGGCCGCGACAGCCTCATATTTGGCAACTCGGTGGGGCCGCAAGTGGATCTCGGGTTGCTCGGGCTGCGCCGACGCGGCGGTGCGCATGCGCGCTTCCAGCTCGTCGCGGCTGCCGAGCGGCTGGCCGTTCCAGACAAACTGCCCACCCAGCGTGACTTCGATCTGGACCACGTCCGGTTCACGGGGCGGTGGCGGCACTTGCTGACCCGGCATCTCGAGGTTGACCGAGTGCAGCTGGATCGGGATCGTGATGATCAGCATCACCAGCAGCACCAACAGCACATCCACCAGCGGCGTGGTGTTGATGTCCACCATGACCTCGGGCTCGGCATCGGGGCCGGTCATCGGGATCATGGCGGCGGCTCCGTCAAAAACCCGATGCGCGCGACGCCTGCTTGCTGCGCGGCGTGCACGACCTGTCCCACCGACTGGTAGTCGGCGCGCGCGTCGGCGCGGATGTGGACTTCGGGTTGGGGCTGCACGGTGGACGCCAGGGCCAGCAGGTCGATCAGCATCTGCTGTGTCGGCAGGCGCGTGTCGAACCAGTAAATGGCGCCTTGCGCATCGACCGTGATGATGACGTCCTGCGCCTGACTCTCCCTTGCCTGCACGGGTTCGCGCGGCAGGTTCACGGCGATCGAGCTGTTGACCACGGGAATGGTGATGAGAAAAATGATGAGCAGCACCAGCATCACGTCAACCAGCGGCGTGGTGTTGATCGTTGCGATCAACGCGTCCTCGCTTTCCGGAGTTTGATGCGGAAACCGGATGCCAGCCCCCACGCTTGTCACTACGTGTACTGCGCTGCCCCCCGAGGGGGCCCTCGCGGCTTGGGGCGGCCCGGCGACGCTCATCCTGATCACCCTAACTCTTGGCCCTGGCCGCCAACAACACCGTGTGCAGGTCGGAGCCAAATGCCCGCACCGTATCCATGCCGACCTTGTTGCGGCGGACCAGCCAGTTGTAGCCCAGCACTGCGGGCACCGCCACGGCGAGTCCGAGTGCCGTCATGATGAGCGCCTCGCCGACCGGCCCGGCGACCTTGTCGATCGAGGCCTGGCCTGACGCGCCGATCTTCACCAGCGCGTTGTAGATGCCCCAGACCGTGCCGAACAAGCCCACGAATGGCGCTGTGGAACCGACGGTCGCCAACACCGCCAACCCTTCCTGCGTGCGGCTGTGCACGGTGGCGATCGCGCGTTCGATGCACTGCGCCATCCAGGTGTTGAGGTCGACCTGGCCGATCAGGCCGTCGTGCTTGCGCGTGGCTTCCAGCGCCGATTCCGCGATAAAGCGATAGGGGCTGCCGCTTTGCAGCGTCTCGGCGCCTTGCCGAACCGTGTCGGCTTTCCAGAATGTCTCGTTGGCGGCGCGCCCCTGGCCACCCATGCGTCCTTGCGAGATCAATTTGCTGATCAGCACATACCAGCTGCCAAGCGACATGATCGCCAGGATCAAGAGCGTGATGCGGGCGACCCAGTCGCCCTGCGCCCACAGCGCGCGCAACCCGTACGGATTCGCGGCGGCATCGGGCGCTTTGATTGGCGGCAGCACGGCCATCGCGGCCGAACCGCCGGGCGGCAACACGCTGGGCATCGACGCGGCGGCGCCGGCAGCCGACGCCGTCCTCGCGGCAGGCGACGAGATGCCCGTCTGCGCCATCGCCGGCGCCAGGGCGACCAAGGCAAAGCAGGCGACCAGTGCGGCGCGAATGAACAAGGCTTGGGCAGAGGGCATGGTTGCGTGGTAGAGCCGGGACAGCGCATTGTGTCGCATCGCCGTGCCCATAATCGCGGGGTATGAAGACTACCTGGAAGCCGAGTGTCACCGTCGCCGCCGTCATCGAGAAGGATGGCCGCTTTCTGCTGGTGGAGGAAGAAACCGCATCGGGCCTTAAGCTCAACAACCCGGCGGGCCACCTCGACCCAGGTGAGACGCCCGAGCAAGGTTGCGCCCGTGAGGCGCTCGAAGAATCCGGATGGGTCTTCCGGCCCACCGCACTGCTCGGCGTGTACCTGGCGCGCTCAATGAAAAACTCCACGGGCGAGGACCAAACTTACCTGCGTATCGCCTTCAGCGGCGAGCTGGGCCAGCACCATTCGGATCGGCCGCTCGATGAGGGCATCGTGCGCACGCTCTGGATGACGCCGGACGAGGTCCGGTCCAGCGCCGACCGCCATCGAAGCCCGCTCGTGCGGCGCTGCATCGAGGACTATCTGGCCGGCGTGCGCCTGCCGCTGTCGGCGATCCATTCCGACCCGAGCGTGCTGGTCACGCCGGTGCGCAAGCCGCTCTAGGCCTTAGTCAGCCTTGATCTGCGCCTTGCGCACGATCTCTTTCCAGGTCTTCTGTTCGCGGCCGATGAAGGCCGAGAAATCGGACGCAGGGCCGCCTCCGCCGACTGCGCTGTCCTGCGCAAAGCGCTCGGTGACCGCCGAGGACTTCAGCGCCTTGAGCGATTCTTCCTGGAGCTTTTTCACGACTGCGGCGGGTGTGCCGGCCGGCGCCAGGATGCCGTACCA
>JBKJTX010000374.1:0-5828 GCA_046590315.1 Ramlibacter sp.
TGATGTCGGGGTCGGCCCGCAGAAAAGCCCGCATGATCAGCGCGAAATCAATGCCGGCCTTCCGGTTGATCTGGACCTGGCGCAGGCCCTTCTGCGTGATTTCCACCGGGTCCTCGGCCGTCCATATCTTCGTGTCGGGTGTGTTGAGAAACTTCAGGATCGAGTGCAGCGTGGTCGTCTTGCCAGAACCCGTCGGCCCGCAGACGTAGAACAGGCCGTAGGGCTTACTCACTGTTTTTTCCAGGCGCGCCTTGTTGTGTGGCGAGAGGCCCAGTTTGTCGAGCGGAATGGGTTCGCCGGCCGCCAGAATCCGCATCACCACGTCTTCAACACCGCCCGAGGATGGGATGGTTGCGACGCGCAGTTCGATGTCGAGCGGACCAAATTTCTTGAACTTGATTTTGCCGTCCTGCGGCTTGCGCTTTTCGGAGATGTCCAGGTCGCACATGATCTTCAGGCGCGTGATCATCGCCTGGCGAAAGTGCGATGGCACTTCGACGTAGGGCTGCAAGCTGCCGTCGATGCGAAAGCGGATGCCGGTCTTGGCCTTGCCTGGCAAAGGCTCGATGTGGATGTCCGACACCTTCTGGTTGTAGGCGTCGACAATGACCTTGTTCACGAACTTCACCAGCTCGTTGTCGGCGGCCGCGGAGACGACGTCGCCATCCTCACCGTCCTCGTCTGCAGCGGGGCTCAAGTCGGCCAGCAGCTCGTCGATGGAGCCGCCCTCGTCGGAGCCGTACAGCTGCGCCAGCGTCTCCTCGAATTCGGTCTGCGTCGTCACGCGGTAGGAGAACTTCGACAGACGCGAGAACACCTGCGGAACAATGCGCGAGCCTCGCACCTGTTCCGGGTCCATGCACATGATGACCAGCCCATCGGGCGATTCCTCAAGCGGAATCCAGCCCTGCTCTTCAACGAAATCCCTTTTGAGCGCACCCTGGATCGATTCCGACTTGATGCGCCCGGCGTTGAACGCCTCATACGGGACGCCGAAAAACTTGGCGAGCGAGGGGCCGATCTGCGCCGGCCGGATCTGGCACCTCGCCATCAGCATGTGCTCGACAGGCTTGGCTTCCTCGCGCGCCTGCTGGATGCACTGCTGCAGCTCTTCTTCCGTCAGCACGCCAGCGTTCACCAATCCGCCGTACTTGGTCTGACGCCGGCGCTGGCCCTCGTCGGCCTTCTTCATTCGCTGGCGGATCGCCGTGGCCAGCGTCTTGCAAAGCTGCGTCGCCCCTTCCACCTCGAGGTCGCCGAAGGGCTGGTCGCTTTTGTTGTTGATCACCTGCAGCACGCCGTGCAGCGTGTCGCCGTCCATGACCGGCACCACCATCATCTGCTTGGTGCGGTAGCCCGAGCGCTTGTCGACCTCTTTAAGGAACGTGAGGTTCGGGTGAATGTGCTTTAAGGCCGCTTCGTCGTAGACGTCGGCGGTGTTAACCATCTGCTTGGCGAAAGCCGCATACCCCGCGAGGCTCTGCGCGCTGATCGGCAGTTTGAGGTCCTTGCTGGTGTTGAGGCCGGTCTTGACCTTGGAGACGATCGAGGTTTTGTCCTCGCTCACCGCGTACAACGTGAGGCGGTCGGCGTTGAACAGCTTGCAGATGTCCTGGCTGGACTCCAGCATGATCTGGTCGATGTTTTCCGTCTCGTGAATCTTGGTCGTGACGGTCTGCAATTGCTTGTAGAACAGCACCTCGAACGAGACGCCCCGCTTTTCCGGCGGCAACATCTGCGAGTCGAAGAATGCCTGCGAATCGCGCTCGGGCGCTTTGAGAACCGCGTTCATCGCATCTGCCTCATAGATCGAACTCGTGCCCCGCGCGCAGCCAGCGGATGTCGTGCGTCACGTTCGGGCCGAAAGGCTGCGTCTGGTCGAACTTCTGGATCTCCGTCATGATCAGCTCGGTCTCGGCCGGCTTGGTATGCGTGATATAGATCGGGAATTTTTTAGTCTTGTCGATGCAGTCGAGTTCTTCTGCCAGCGCGTTCGGCGAGAGGTGCAGGCTGCGCTTGGCGAGGTCTTTCTCCCGGTTGCTGAACGCGGTTTCGATCACCAAGGCCGCGACGTTCATCTGGTTGATGCGTCGCCAGAAGGCCGGGTTGCGCTCGGTGTCGCCGGTGAAGATCCAGCAGCCTTTGCCCGCCGTTACCGCATAGCCGCACGCCGGTACCGTGTGCACTGCGGGCAGCACCTCGATGCGCTTGCCGGTGATGTCCAGCGTCTGCCCGACCTGGATCTCGTGGAAGCTGATGAAGGGTTTTTCCACCGTGGGAATGCGGCTGAAGTCGGGCCAGATCACATTGTTGAAGATATGCGCTTTGAGCGCGGCGATCGTGCCGGGGAGCGCATGGATTTGCACCGGGCGCTGCAGCTG
Source organism: Ramlibacter sp. (assembly GCA_046590315.1). GTDB lineage: Bacteria > Pseudomonadota > Gammaproteobacteria > Burkholderiales > Burkholderiaceae_C > Ramlibacter. The sequence goes on from JBKJTX010000374.1 coordinate 2,382, forward strand.
CGACGCGATGGAGTCGATCATCAGCGGCAGCGCGGCGACGTGGTCCAGATGCGAGTGCGTGAGCAGGACATGTGTGATGCCCTTCATCTCGTCGAGCGTGAGGTCACCCACACCGGTGCCGGCGTCGATGAGCACGTCCCCATCGATCAGGAAAGACGTGGTTCGACAGTCCTTCGCGATCGCTCCAGAACAGCCTAGTACACGGACCTTCATTCAGCCTCCGCCGAGCCGCCTCAAGGAGGCTGAGGCCCCCTTGGGGGGCAGCGAGAAGTTGCGAGCGTGGGGGCTCAATGCGTTCCTTACTTGGTTTCGAAATTGGTGGCGCCGTCCCAGCCGGGGTCGAACGGGAGCAATCTCATCGAGGCTACACGCTCTGAATACAATTGGTAAAGGTATTTTTTGGCATTCATCCGCTGCAGGTTCAGCATCAGGACGTCACATTGATCCCAGTCCTGCGCGCGATAACCCCTCAGAAAGGCCGCCCAGGCCTTGAGTTCGTCCTGATAGGGCTTTTCCAGGCGTTCCACCGGCGCCACCGGCCAGAAGATCGCGACCGCCTGCGCTTTGCCCTTGACCCGAACACGATCCAACTCCTGCCACGCAAATTCCGGGGCCAGCTTGCGGGTGGACTCGCTCACCACGATATCGACCCCGTAAACCTTGGACAGGCCTTCGAGCCGTGAGCCGAGATTCACGGAATCACCGATGACCGTGTAGGCCAAGCGGATGTTCGAGCCCATGTCGCCTACGCACATGGTGCCGGTATTGAGACCGATGCCGATGCCGATTTCCGGCGCGCCTTTGGCCCGATGCTCCTCGTTGACCTTGCGAACCGCATTGGCCATTTCCATCGCCGCCTTTACGGCAAGGAAAGCATGATTGGGAAGCTCCACCGGCGCGCCCCAAAACGCCATCACGCAATCACCCATGTATTTGTCGATGGTGCCGCGGTTGGAGCGGATCAGGTCGGTGAGGCGGCTGAAGACGCCGTTGAGCAGTTCCTGCAATTTGGTCGGCTCCATTTTTTCCGACATCTTGGTAAAGCCCCGCATGTCGCAGAACATCACCGTGAGCTCCTTGCTCGTCGCCTGCATGGTGTAGCTGCCCGGGTCCTTCAGCATCTCGTCGACCAGTTCCGGCGGCACATAGGTGCCAAAGAGGTTGGCCAACTCGCGCTTGCTTCGGCTCTCGACGAAGTAGCCATAACTCATGTTCAACGCGAACGCGGTGAGCATCATGACCAGGGCTGTCGCCAGCGGGAGAACGAGGTCTTGGCCCAGGTAAAGCCAGAAGTTGAGACCAGTGACGAGCCCGATGATCGCGACACTGAGGGCGACGGCGCGCGGCGCCGACAACAAGGGCAGGCCGAAAGCCAGGATCAGACCTGCGATGAAAAGGACGGCGACGTCGTAGCCGCGCGCGTAATCGGGCCTGACGGGAATGCGCCCGTCCATCAAACCCGAGATCAGGTTGGCGTGCGTCTCCACTCCGGGATACACGTCCCCCACGGGAGTCACCCGAATGTCCAGCAGTCCGGGAGCCGTGGTGCCGACCAGGATAATTTTGCCCTTGAGTGTGTCGGCGCCCAGGCGCTTGCCCAGCACGTCGGACGCAGAAACGTACTCGAACGAACCTCCGTTCGGACCGCCCAACCCGCGATACGGCACCAGTGTGCTGACCCCTTCTGCTACCGGAATTGCAAGCGTTTTCTGGCCGAGGCGCAACCGCACGCTGTCCAGCCCCTGGTAGCTTTTGGGCACGAAGCTCTCCTGGGCAAACCCAGGCTCCACACTCGGCATGCCGCCCATCATGCGAAACATGGCGAGAGACAGGGATTCGTAAAAGCGGTCGTTGTGCTCGGCGAGCAGCGGAACGGAACGCACCACGGCGTCGGGCATGGAATTGAAGAAGCCGGCGACTGGGGCCGCCTTGGCCAGCCGCTCCAGATTCGAGCCGTAACTGTTCCAACTCGTGAACTTGATGGGGCGCCCGCGCAATGCCTCGCGCTCCATCACCGGCGCGGGCAACACGCCCGAGGTCCGAGGCTCTTTCGCGTTCGTGAGGTAGTAGCCGAGAACCACCGGCCGCTTTTCCAGCGATTTGGCAAACACCCCGTCGTAGTCGAGCGACTGTTGCAGCTCGGCGACGCGATTGACGAAGGCCGACTGGTCCTTGAATTCTGATTGAGCAAGCTGTCGGAGTCGCTTGAGGCCCGAACTTTCGTCGGGCTCGGCGAATACCAGATCAAAGCCGACTATTCCGACCTTCTGCCGGTCGAACAGTTCGTCCATGAGTTCGGCGAAGCGATTGCGCGACCACGGCCAACCGACTTCGGCCAGGCTCTTCTCGTCGATGTCGACGATCACGATGCGCTTGTCGAGCGTGCGCGGCATGGTGGCGCGCAGCCGAGCGTCGTAAATAATATCGTCGAGATTTTGCAGCACGCCAATGGGCAACGCACCCACCGCATGCATCAATGCGAAGACGAGCGGTATCAGCGTGACCGCAATGCGGGACCAGTGTTTGGAAACCAAGCCCATGGAGCCCCACTTTGCTGCGTGATGCCGGCGCGATTGCCGGCCTGGCCCACTCAGGCCTGGACGAACTGCATCTGGGTTCCGGCCAGCTCCAGCAGGTCACCGTTCTTGAGCGTGACGGGGTCGCCCCCAATGGAGGCACCGTTGAGCGTCGGTTTGTTGCCGCCTTCCACGTGCGCCACCACAAAACCGTGGGGTCGCTTGGTAATCGCCGCCACGGCGACACCCGGTTTGCCGATGGTAGTGACCACCTTGACCAGTGGGACCTCTCGGCCGGCGGCCGCGCCTGACAAGACCTTGATCGACGCTCGAACCAGGCCCTGGTCAGCGGCCTGGGCGGCAGGCCCGCCGGGTGTGTGCTGCAGATTGGCGGCGGGTGCGGGCATCGGCGGCATCACTGCGCCGGCCTTGATGATCATGGTCTTCTCGAAGCTCGGCCCCGCCACTTCATTGATGTACTTGATCTTGTACTTGCCAATCTCGACGGTGTCGCTGTTTTGCAACAACTGCTTCTTTACGGCCTTGCCGTTGACGTAGGTGCCATTGGTGCTGTTGAGATCTTCCAGGTAGACCTCATTGCCGCTCATCTGCAGCACCGCATGCTCGCCACTGACGGCAAGGTTGTCGATCACGATGTCGTTGTACGGCCGGCGCCCCAGAGTGGTCCGGTCCTTGGTCAACTGCACTTCCTTGATGACGACACCGTCGATCGAAACGATCATTTTCGGCATGGTCTGCTCCTGTCTATATAGCTCGTTATCTGCAAACTAGTGCCAAAGGCTATTTTCCCAGCAATCTGGAAATCAAGCCTCGTTTTTTTGACCCCTCACTTGCCTGAGCCAACAGCACCGAGATGTTGTCCCGACCCCCGTTGGCATTGGCGGCATCAATCAGTTGCGCCGCCTTCTCC
>JBKJTX010000419.1:0-7606 GCA_046590315.1 Ramlibacter sp.
CTGCGAAATAGGTCAGCCCCCCACGCACTTTGAAAGCGCCGACTGGCGTGTGGTTTTCGTGCTTCACCCACAGCTTCAGGTCGAGCCGTTCGCGCAAGAGTGGCCAGGCGTACTGAGGCGTAGGCGGCATCACCGCATAGACCGTGCGCCGGGCGCTTTCGACTTCATCAGGGGAAAAGATCATCGCGTCGCTCATTCCGGGCATCAAGCGCCTCCAGATTCAAGAACGACGGCGCCCCTCGGCGTGCTCAATGCAGCGGCGAGATTGGGCGCGCCTTGCTGCACCGTGACAGCCCGCAACGCAATGGCAGCATGGGCCGCTTGCAAGTCGGCGGGGCGCGGATGGCTGATGCGCAAGGCGTTGAGCGTCACGCCCGAATCGGGCATGCCGTCCGCCGGATGCACTTCGCCCCACTGGATCAACGTGGGCAGCGCGCCATAGAACAGCCGCTGTCCGTCGGGGCGCACGCTGATCTGCCAGCGCAGCATGCCGTTCGTGGTGGCGCGTTCCGCCCCAAGCAAGGGCCCGCGTTCGATCCCTCGCTGCTGGAGCGCCTTGAGCGATCCAGCACCGTCGGGCGTGCTGGCGACGAAGTGCACGAGGCGGGGCACTTCAAGGATGGCTTCTTGCAACAGGCTGTCGTCCAGGTCGAACCAGCGGCTGCGGCCGGGGGCTTTCGCAGCCGGATCGATAGCGATGATCTCCAGGTAACAGCGCGGATACGCCGGGCTCGCGATGCGCAGTAGCCGGTTGTGCGTGCCCATCAGCGGATGCTCGCCGCCGAGGCCAGGCGTGACGCCCAACGTGGCCTCGCACCACGCAACGCCCTGTGCGAGGCTGCGTGCCGCGATGACGAGATGGTCAACCCGCGAGACCGGCGTCACAGGTTCACGCTTCCGGAGATGCAGGTGATCGACTGGCCGCCGACCCAGACCTGGCCGCTGTCATCGCGCTCGATGTGCACACGACCGGTGCGCTCCATGCAGGTGCCCTGGGCGGCAAGGTAGCGCTCGGGCATGTGGCCACTGGCGATCAACCACTGCGCGAGGCTCGCATTGAGGCTGCCCGTCACCGGGTCCTCGGGGACGCCGACAGCAGCGGCGAAAGCCCGCACTTCCAGCGCCGGGCTTCCGGCTGTGGGGTCGGCGTAGAGCGCCGCAACGCCGACCTTGTACCCGAGGTTCTTCAGCTGGATGTGATCGGGGGTCAGCTGCAAAAGCGATTGCGGGCTGTCTAGCAGCAACGCAAACCACACCGGCCCGTTGTCCAGGGTCTGGGCGGCGACCACCCGGTCGGCCTTGAGGCCGAGCGCACCCGCGATTTGAGCGAGCACGGCCGGGCTGGTTGCCGAGGATTTGCACGGGGGAGCGGCAAACGCCAAGCGCTCGTCTTCGCGGCGGATTTTCACCAGGCCCTGCTCGCATTCCTGCACGATGAAGCCGTTCCGGCGCGGCTTGCCGCCGGCTTCCAGCCAGGCGTGGCAGCTGCCTAGCGTGGGGTGACCGGCAAAAGGCAACTCGCCGCCTGGCGTGAAAATGCGTACCCGGTAGTCCGCATCGTCGGTCGATGGCGGGAGCAAAAACGTGGTTTCCGAAAGATTCGTCCAGCGCGCAAAGTGCTGCATCTCTTCGTCCGACAAGCCGCTGCCGTCGAGCACCACGGCGAGCGGGTTGCCGCGGTAGGGGATCGTCGTGAAGACGTCGACCTGCTTGAAATTTCGGGTCTGCATAAAGAGTCTTTCAAGAGAGCGCGACGTCGAGCACGCCGCGCGAGGCCGGGTTGGCAGCGATGCCCTCGTACCAGCGAGAAACATGCGGCAGCGTCGCATGGGGAACGGGCAGGCCGTGCCAGCGATGCACTTCGCAGGCGATCGGGATGTCGGCCATGCCGAAGGTGTCGCCACCCATGAAGGCGCGGCGCACCAAGTGCGCGTCAAGAATCGCTATCAGCGCCTCTGTCGCCGCGACAGAAGAGGCGATCACGTTCGGGTCGCGCTTGTCTTCGGCGGTGCGAATCAGTTGGACGAAGGCGCCGCGGCCGGCGGGGTTTAGCGTCGTCTGCTGCCAGTCCATCCAGCGCTCCGCGTCGAAGCGCTTGGGCAGGTCGTGCGGATAGAAGTCGCCCGGCGAGTGTTTGGCGCAGAGGTAGCGCACGATGACATTAGATTCCCAGAGCTGCAAGCCGTCGTCTTCGATCATGGGAACGAGGCCGTTGGGATTCTTGGTTTTGTATTCCGCCGCGCCGACGATGCCGAACTCATGGCCGGCGTCGACTCGCTCGAACGGAACTCGAAGCCATTGCGCTGCGAGAACGACCTTGCGGACGTTGATAGACGAGAGGCGTCCCCAGATTTTCAGCATGCGTCATCGTCCTTTTGTCAGTTGTTCGCGGATCGCGGCGGCCAGCGCCGCGATGCCCGTGTCGATCTGCTCGGCGCTCGCCGTCACGAAGGACAGACGCAGGCTGCGCGTGTCGGGTTCGCCGGCAAAGAACGCCGCGCCCGGCACAAAGGCCACGCCCTTGTCGACCGCACGTGGCAACAAGTCGGCAGCATTCAGGCCCTGCGGCAGCCGTGCCCACAAGAACATGCCGCCGTCGGGTGAGTTCCATTGGACGTCCAGACCCTGCATCTCGCGTTGTAACGCAGCCAGCATCGCGTCGCGTTGCGATTTGTACAGAGTGCGGATGGTGGGCACGTGGCGGTCGAGAAAGCCGTCTTTCATCACTTCGGACACCATGCGCTGGTTGAAGCTCGGGCTGTGCAGGTCCGCCGCCTGCTTGGCTTGCAGCAGCTTGGGATAGAGCGACTTCGGCGCGACGAGAAAGCCCAGGCGCAGGCCGGGCGCCAGCACCTTGGAGAACGACCCGAGGTAAACGCAGCCCTCCGGGTTGCGCGCAGTGAGCGGCAGCGGCGGCGGGGCGTCGAACCACAGGTCACCGTACGGGTTGTCTTCGACGATCGGCAGGCCCAACTCGGACGCGCGGTTGGCCAGGGCGGCGCGGCGCGCCTCACTCATCGTGCGGCCGGTGGGGTTCTGGAAATTGGGCAGAACGTAAAGAAAGCGGGCGGGGATCTTTTCGGCGAGGTCGTCGATGTCGATGCCCTCCGTATCGCTGGCCACGCTCACCACTTGCGGCTCCATGGGCGCAAAGGCCTGCAACGCGCCCAGGTAGGTGGGTGTTTCGACCAGCACGCGGGAGCCGGCATCGATCAGGATCTTGGCGACCAGGTCCAGGCCCTGTTGCGAGCCGGTGGTGATGAGGACCTGCGCCGGATCGACGTTCCAAGGCAGCATGGCAGCTACCTGCTCGCGCAGCGGCGCATAGCCTTCGCTCGCGGCGTACTGCAGCGCGGCCGGGCCGTCCTGCCGCAGCACTTTGTCGCAGGCCGCGGCGAACTCCCTGACCGGAAAGGTCTTGGGCGACGGCAGCCCGCCTGCGAAGCTGATGATGCCGGGCCTCTCGGTCACCTTGAGGATTTCGCGGATGACCGAGGGGTTCATCAATTCGGCCCGGCGCGCCAGGACCCATTGCGTGTGTTGCAGGTCGTTTAGTTTCATAGATGTCTCAAGAAATTCATGCTACGGCACGTACGGGCATTTTTTTGCCGATGAAGACGGTGGCGATCACTGCGCCGGCAAATCCCAGCGTCAAAGCGTCAAGTGACTCGCCGAGCAGCGGCACAGCGAAGATCATGCCGAGGAAGGGTTGGATCAATTGGACCTGACTCACACGCACGGTCCCGCCTAAGGCGAGCCCGCGGTACCAGGCGAAGAACCCCAACCACATCGAAAACACGGCGACATAGGCGAAGGCCCACCATGATGCGGCTTGCATCGGAGCCTCCGGACGCGCAAACCAAGCTAAAGGCGCCGTCAAGGGGAGCGCCATGACCAGCGCCCAACAAATCACGTGTTCGGCGCGCATGCGCTGCGAGAGCTGGGCACCCCAGCCGTAGCCGACTGCGGCGCAGGCCATCGCGCCCAGCAGGAGCGCGTCGGCGGAGTGGATGCTGAAGCCGCTGCCCGAGCGCAACACGGCAAACGCGACCACCAGTGCACTGCCGAATGCAGCGCACATCCAGAAAGCCGGCGACGGCCGTTGGCGATGCAGCCAGGCGCCCACGGCTGCGGTTGCAAGGGGCAGCACGCCCACGATCACGCTGGCATGCACCGCCTCGACGTGGCGCATGGCGATGGACGTGAGCAACGGAAAGCCGAACACCACGCCGGCCGACGTGATGGCCAGCGGTAGCCAGTCTTCCCGGCGTGGTCGGGGCGCACGGGTAGCGAGCAGGAACGCGGCGGAGAGCGCGGCTGCCACCACGGCGCGGCCCAGCGCGATGAAGACGCCCGACATCTGCGGCGCTTCCGGTGTGCCCACGGCCAACCTTGTCATGGGCAAGGTCAAGGCGAAGATGGTCACCCCGAGCACGCCCAGCCAGAGGCCCTTGCGTTCTGCGGCATTCAGGGGGAGCTTCGCTTGCGTGTTCATGAGGATCACTGTAATCTCGCGTGGCAATACACGATCAATATAGTTCGGCAGGTCACCGGATTCTCTGTACCGACCAAGCTGGCAATACACGAAGGCGTCGCCATGCTCATGAAAGCTGCCTCCCAGTCGCTCACAGAGCAGCTCTCCGGGCGTTTCGCCCAGCGCATCCGCGACCGTTTGCTGGCGCCCGGTGCGCGCCTTCCGTCGGTGCGGCAGTGTGCGCAGCAGCAGGGGGTGAGCCCTTCGACGGTGGTGGCCGCGTACGACCAGCTGTTGGCGCAAGGCCTGGTCGAGGCGCGCAAGAACCGCGGCTTTTTCGTGCGCGAAAGCCGGGCCGACCCGGTTCACCCGCATCGCGTGGCGGATCGCGAGCAGGGCGTGACGGCTTGGACCACCGCGACGGGCATAGCCACGGTGCGCAGCCAGGCACCGATTGACGCGACCGCACTGATCCGCGGCATGTTCCACAACATCAGCCACAAGCCTCAGCCGGGCATGGGCGTGTTTCCGCCGGAGTGGCTCGAGTCGACGTTCATGCCGGCGGCAGTGCGCAAGGTGACCAGCACGCGCGCGCTCTACGAGTTCTCGTTGCAGTACGGCGAGCCCAAGGGCGACAGCGGGCTGCGCCGCGCCCTTTCCAAAAAGCTGGCAACGCTGAACGTCCACGCGGCGCCGGAAAACATCATCACCACCGTCGGCGCCACGCACGCCCTGGACATCGTGAGCCGAACGTTGCTACGCGCTGGGGACCATGTGATGGTGGAAGATCCTGGGTGGGCAGTTGAATTTGCGCGGCTCAATGCGATGGGGATGCGTTTGTTGCCGGTGCCGCGCCGCGCCGATGGCCCCGACCTGGAGGTGATGGCGCGCTACTGCGAGGTCCACCAACCCAAGCTGTACGTCAGCGTGAGTGTCTTTCACAACCCGACTGGCTACTGCCTCACGCCGGGCAGCGCGCATCGCGTGCTGCAGCTGGCCAACCAGCATGACTTCCACATCGTCGAGGACGACACTTACAGTCACATTGCGCCCGAGCATGCGACGCGGCTGTGCGCGCTGGACGGCTTGCAGCGCACCATTCACGTCAGCGGGTTCGCGAAGATTTTGGCGCCGAACTGGCGCGTGGGGTTCCTGGCGGCGCATCCCTCGCTGATCGAGCAGTTGCTGGACACCAAGTTGCTGGCGACGCTCACCACGCCCGCATTGCTGGAGAAAGCATTGGCTCTGTGTATGGAGCAGGGCCAACTGCGGCGGCATGCCGAGCGCATCAAGACGCGCCTGGAGGCGGCGCGCAGTCGCAGCGTCAAGCTGGCCCTGAATGCGGGTTGCATGTTCGCGGCGGAGCCCGCGGGTCTTTTCGGTTGGGTAGATACGGGTGTGGACACCGACGCACTGGCCCAGCGCATGCTGGACGAGGGCTACCTGCTGGCGCCCGGGGCGCTGTTCCATGCGCAACGCAAGCCGTCGACGCTGATGCGCATCAATTTCGCAACCACGCAGGAGGCCGCGTTTTGGAAGAAGTACTCGGAACTCGTGCGCAAGATGTGACCGACCGACGTGCTAGAGCATCTCGTCGGGCGCGAAGGGACCAATCATCTGCACCATCAACTTGAGCGTGGCGCTCGCCTCGGGTTCGCTCCTGGCGTCTTTGAAAGCCGCTCCCGGCGGGGCGCGCCAAACGAGGTCGCCGCCTTCCATTTCGAGCCGGTATGCGCCGCGCGCAATGGTCGCGTCGATCTGCCGCGCAGCTTCCTGGGACAGCGCGGCGCTGCGGATCAAAAGCGCGACTTCGCTGTTCTTGCGCTGGGAGCGCAGGTCCAGGTTCATGGACCCTATCACCGCCAATCGCTTGTCGATGAGCACGGCCTTGGAGTGCAGGCTCGCGCGGGTCGCACCGCCTTTGGAGCCGCCGCCGGCGGCCGACCCGAGCCCTGTGGTCGAGCCCATACCGCCAACCGAGCCTTCCTGGTCAGCGCGCATCTCATGCAGTTCCACGCCGAGTGCCAGCAGGCTCTTGCGGTAGCGGGCATACCCGGCATGCGCTGCCGGCGCATCGTTGGACGCTAACGAATTGGTGAGCACGCGAATGCGCACGCCCTTGCTTCGCATGCGAGCAAAGAGATCCATCATCGATTTGCCGGGCACGAAGTAGGGCGAGACGATCAGCACGTCCTGCCGCGCCTGCTCCATCAGTTGAAGCAGGCCGTCGACCAGCGTGTCGCCCGCGTCGACCTCGTCGTCACCGGGCCCGATCTTGCCTGGCTTGTCTTCGAGTAACAAGGCCGGTGCCCACGTGAGCGGCACGCGGCGCAGATCCATGAATTGGGGCTGAGCCGTCACCACGGCGGTTGCACTCACGTCGGGCAGGACGGTGCCGGTGGGCGTCGGTCGCGGCGTGCTGACCGCCTTTGGCACCGCCGCCTGCGATGCATCGCTTTCCGGCTCGACCGACGGCTTGCGCAAACGCTCGAGATCGTCAGCCGACATGAGCGTCTGCACCGGATAGGCGAGCTCATCATTCCAGTAGCGGTCGAAGCTTGTCGACATGTCGCGCACCGCGCGCCCCACTGCGAGCACGTCGAGATCGACAAAATTGCTTGTCTCGTCGATGCCGAAGTAAGCGTCCCCCAGATTGCGTCCACCGGTGATGCCCATCGCGTTGTCGGCGATGAAGAGTTTGTTGTGCATGCGCTTCTGGACGCGATCCAAGTCTTTGAGCGAAGTGAACACACGGCCGAGCAGCGAAGCTCGCGAACCCGGAATGGGGTTGAACAGTCGTACTTCAATATTCGGCTCGAACGCGAGTCGCAGCACCTGGGCGTCCTTCCCGACGGTGTTGAAGTCGTCAAGGAGGATGCGCACGCGCACGCCGCGGCGCGCGGCGTCGCGTAGCTTCTGGAGCAGCAGCTCGGTGCTGCGGTCGGCATGGATGGCGTAGTACTGCAGATCCAGACTGCGCTGCGCTGCGGCGATGAGCGCCAGGCGGCTGGAATAAGCCATGTCCACACCGCCCAAGAGTTGGAAGCCCGACTCGGTGCGCGCGCGGTCCTGGACCTTACGTTCCTGCACCAGCTGGCCCAGTGCGGTTTGGTCCGGTGCGTCGAATGCGCG
>JBKJTX010000067.1:0-3572 GCA_046590315.1 Ramlibacter sp.
GACGCGCTCTCGACTTGCTGCGCACGGCCCGGCGCGCACGCACCCTCGATCGCGAGGCCATGGCCGCCGTTATTTGCGGGGTGGGGCTATTGGGGTTGCTGCTCCACTCACTGGTAGAGTTCAACATGCGCATTCCCGCCAATGCCATCCTCGGCGCTTTGCTGGCGGGCGCGTACCTGCGGCCGCTTTCGGTGCGCGGTCCAGCCGATGATTGATCTGCACAGCCACATCCTTCCGGGCATCGACGACGGTTCGACCAGCCTCGCGATGTCGTTGGATATGGCGAGGATCGCCGTGAAGGACGGCATCCGCGTGATGGCCTGCACGCCGCACATCTACCCCGGCCTCTACATGAACAACAGCGCGGGGATCCGCGCGGCGCGCGACGCGCTGCAGGCGTCGCTCGACGAGCATGGCATCGCGTTGCAACTGACCATCGGAGCCGACGTGCACCTGGTACCGGGCCTCATCGAGGGCCTGCGCGCCGGAGTGATCCCCTCGTTGCACGGGACCCGCTACCTCCTGCTGGAGCCCTCGCATCACGTGGCGCCGCCGCGCTTCGCGGAGCTCGTCTTCAATCTGGTGGCCTCAGGCTACGTGCCGGTGATTACTCACCCCGAGCGCCTGATCTGGATCGAGGACCACTTTCCGGTGTTCGTTGACCTGATCCGCCAGGGTGCCTGGATGCAAGTGACCGCCGGCGCCGTGACGGGCATGTTCGGTCCGCGGCCCAAGTACTGGGCCGAGCGCTTCCTCGGCGAAGGTCTTACGCATATCCTCGCGACGGACGCGCATTCTTCCAGCCGGCGGGTGCCAGTGCTCTCCGAAGCACGTGCCGTCGCCGAGCGAATGCTGGGTGCCGACGAAGCGCGCCTGCTCGTGCAGGGTCGGCAAGAAGCGATGATGCGCAACCTGCCGCCCGCGCAAGTCGCTCCGCTGCCCCATCGCAAGGCTGCCGGCGGCGGTTGGCGTGCACTCCTTCAACGCTGGAAGAAATGAAGCTCCTCGTCTTCGCGGGCAGCACCCGCCAGAACTCCTGGAACCGAAAGCTCGCCAAGGTCGTCGCCGGCATGGCGAGCGCTTCGGGCGCAGCGGCGACTCACATCGAACTTGGCGATTTCGACGTGCCCATGTACAACGCCGATCTCGAAGCGCGCGGCACACCGGTGGACGTGATGAAGCTCAAAGAGCTCACCTATCAGCATCCGGCGTGGATCATCTGCACCCCGGAATACAACGCGAGCTATCCGGCCCTCTTGAAGAACACGCTCGACTGGATTTCTAGTCCGGTCAAATCCGATCCGGTGTGGAATGACGATTTGCGTTCCACGCGAGGCAAGGTGGTCGGCGTTCTAAGCGCATCCCCCGGCGCGCTCGGCGGATTACGTTCGCAAAGCCATCTGCTGCCGCTGCTCTACAACTTGCATTGCTGGGTCGCGCCCGAGCACTACGCTTTGGGCCGAGCCGCCGATGCGTTCGATGCGCAAGGCAACCTGGTCGGCGACGCGGCGAAGACGCGGGTGCGTGCAGTCATCGATCAGGTCGTGCGAGCCGCGACACAGCTCACTTGAGGCGAGACCCATCAGCGGCACTGCCCATGCGCTCAAGGAGTGACACTGATTCGATCCCGATCTTTCGATAGCCCAAAGCCAGCGCACCCGCCTGCACGAGGATCTTGAGCTCCTTCGACACGGTCTGGCGGGTCATCCCCAGCATCATCGCCAGCGCCTCCTGTGAGATGGGCACCACGAGCCGGGTATCCGGCGACTGGGTGGCGTCGCCGCGCGCGAGGAGCAGCAGGCGGCGTGCGATTCGGGCGCGCGTCGAGCGCAGCGTAGCGTCTTCCACCATGCCGTAGAGCGACCGCATGCGCGCTGCCAGCATGCGGCACAAGGCCTGCGAGAAGGCCGTGCGCTGCATCAACTGGTCGAATGCGGCGCGCGGCAGGGCCAACACCTCGGCCGGTCCGAGCGCCGTCGCATCGTGGGTGCGAGGCAGCCGGTCGATCAGCGAAATTTCGCCGAACCAGTTGCCGGCTTCCAGCACCACCAGGATCGCTTCCTTGCCATCTTCACGCAGGCTGGAGATCTTGAAACTGCCCGACACCAGACCGTAAAACGCTCCCTGGCCCGGCCCGACTTTGTCGCCCTGGCGAAAAAGCATCTCGCCAGGCCGCAAACGCACCAGCTCAGCCGCGGCGAGCATGGCGCGGCGCTCGCGCGGCGGCAGCGCGCCGAACCAGGGGTTGGTGGACAGGCGGGGCAAAAGCTCGAGGGTGGTCATGCAGACGCTTAGGAGACATTGAGATTTCCACATTGTCAATTTCTTGACAGTTGGCCGTCAAGCACCGGCAAAGAATATGGGACCAAGAAAGAACCGGAGACTAGCCAATGAATGCGCGCGCATCTTTTACCCGCATGGAGGACAGCACCCAAGCCGACTGGCAACTCATAGGTGGCGAATTCATGCAGTTCACCAAGGCGTTGCCCGACCGCGTGCTGGCGCACCTCAAGATCCTGGAAGGTGACTACGGCGGCTTTCCCGTCGACCGGTACACGCATTCGTTGCAGACTGCCACGCGGGCGCTGCGCGACGGCCGGGACGATGAGTACGTGGTCTGCGCGTTGCTGCACGACGTCGGCGACACGCTCGCATCCTTCAATCATCCGGACATCGCCGCAGCCATGCTGAAGCCCTTTGTGAGCGAGGCCAATCACTGGATGGTGCAGCAGCACGGCGTCTTTCAGGGACACTACTTCTTCCACCACATCGGCATGGACCGCGAGATGCGCGAGCAATTCCGGGGCCATCCGAACTTCACACGCACCGAGGAGTTCTGCGCCCTCTACGACGGGCCGGCGTTCGACCCCCAAGGTGAAACCCTGCCTCTTGCGGAATTCGAGCCGATGGTGCGCCGGTTGTTCGCGCAGCCGCGCAACAGCATCTACCAGTCCGCCCCCGAGCCCCTGAGCACCTGAACCCAAGGAGATAATTCAATGGAAATCGCATCCCTCAAGCAAGTCGTCAGTGCCGAAGAGTGGCAGCAGCGCGAGGAACTCGCCGCCTGCTACCGGCTGGTGGCGATGTACGGCTGGACCGACCTGGTCTTCACACATATCAGCGCGCGCATTCCCGGCCCGGAGCATCACTTCCTGATCAACCCCTACGGCCTGATGTTCGACGAAATCACCGCTTCGTCGTTGGTCAAGGTCGACCAGAACTGCAACAAGGTGATCGACTCGCCGTTTCCGGTCAATCCGGCAGGTTTCACCATTCACAGCTGCATCCACGATGCGCGGCATGACGTCGGCTGCGTGCTGCACACTCACAGCCGCGCCGGCGTGGGCGTGAGCTGCCAGAAGGCCGGTCTGCTGCCGATCAGCCAGCAAAGCACCTTCATCCTGCCGTCACTTGCATATCACGACTACGAGGGCCTGGCGGTCCGCGACGACGAGAAGCCGCGCTTGTGTGCCGATCTGAGCGACAAGAGCTTTCTCATGTTGCGCAACCACGGCCTGCTGGTGGTGGGCACGGACGTTCCCGACGCCTTCCTGAAAATGTATTTCTTCGAG
>JBKJTX010000114.1:0-5363 GCA_046590315.1 Ramlibacter sp.
CGGCCCCGCCAGCACCCGCGTCAGGTCCAGGACTCTTATCCCCTTTAGTGGTCCACTCATTTGGTTCACCATAAAGTCAAACTCAAACGCAAAGGCGTATTTGAACCACAAGAATACAACGAAGCCGATATCATGCTGCATTCGAGGAGGAGTCAGGCCCATGCCAGTCAAAACCGAAGAAGCCGCGGCCGCACTGATGCGCGATCATGCCGCGAGGAAAAAGATCGTGCCGTTTGCGCGCGATTACGGCGCCACCGATTTGGCGGGCGCATACGCGATCCAGGCCGCCTACGTGAAACGCCTGGAAGAAAAACTAGGCCGGCGCGTGGGCTACAAGATCGGACTGACGTCCAAACGCATGCAGGAAATGTGCGGCGTCGATCACCCGAACTCAGGTGTCGTGTTCGACAAGCGACTGCACAGGAGCGGCGCGGCATTGCCGCTGTCCAGCCTGGGCCGGCTCGGCATCGAGTTCGAGTGCTGCGCGCGCCTGGGCACATCGCTCACCCCGCGCGGCAAGCCTTACACACTCGATGAAGTCGCGGCCGCGGTGGAGGCGGTCTGTCCCGCCTTCGAAGTCATCGATGACCGCAACTCCGACTATCCGCTCGATCTGCTCTCGCTGGTCGCGGACAACTCCTGGAACGAAGGCAATGTGCTGGGTGAGTTCAAAACCACCTGGCCCGACCTGCGCACCGCGACGAGCGTGCTCGAATGCAATGGCAAGGTCATCGACGAAGGCAAGGGTTCCGATGTGCTCGGCCACCCGCTCGAGCCGTTGCGCTGGCTGGCGAACAACCTCAATGAACTCGGGCAGACGCTGCACAAGGGCGAGATCGTGATGACCGGAAGCTGGGTCACCACCCGCTTTCCCAAGGCCGGCGAACACTACAAGTACACGATCAATGGCGTCGGTACGGTGGAGTTGACGCTGACTGCGTAGGCTCGTTGCATTGGTGCTGAGCTGGCGTTCGTGCAAGGCCGTCCTCGCGTGTGCAGCCTATCCCGGCAACCACCCCATTCGAGTTGCTTGACTACTTTTTTGGTTCCGTTAGCATTTCCTGAGCTCTATGCAGCCTAAACCTGTTGATGCCGGCAAATAACCCGACTTGACCGTTACGAGTTACATGCAAAGCACACGAAACAATTCCGAGAATCAAGGGGCTTTCAGGTGCGGCGTAGTCCGTCCGTCAGGATGGAATGCATTTCGGAAGTCGAATTCACGTTAGATGGCATAGATGGCGATCGCCGCCGCTGATCACCGCGAAATGCTAGATCGCATACTTCGGGACCACAGGCTTCAGCCAATGAACTTAGAACTGGCGCCCGACATCCATGCATGGTGCCGAAACCATGGCATCGAAGAGACGAATCCGAATCGCCAAGCGAAGTGTTTTCTAAAGCATGACGGAACCTGTCACATCGTGATGCTCGACCACTTGCCCGATGATTTTATCGCAAGTGGCAAGGGCGGAATGCTTATGAATGGGTTTATCTCAGAGGTTGAGAGCCTCGACACTGATATCAAATACTTGGCGCATCTTATGTTGCACGAGGTGGCTTGCCATGTTTTGCGGACGACGGAGCAGGAGTCGCGCGACACATGGGCATTCGAGCGTGTGGGACGCTATGCCATCTAACAGTGCGTTGGTGAGCGACGTTTGCGTTGCGGCGCTAGGCGCCTCCTACAACGCGCCACAACGCGAACGTTAAGGAGCCTCGATGATGCGCGGCAGTTGCCTCTGCGGTCGCGTTCGATACGAAATCACCGGCCTGTTGTCTGGCGCACTCAACTGCCATTGTTCGATGTGCCGCAAGGCGCACGGTGCGGCTTTCCGCAGTCGCGCGAGCATCAAGGTCAGTGACTTTCGCTGGACGCAGGGCGAAGAACTCGTCACGTATTACGAGTCTTCGCCTGGAACGCATCGCGGATTCTGCCTTGTCTGTGGTTCGCCGTTGCTGAGCCGCTTCGATTTCGAACCGGCTTACTACGGCCTGCCGCTTGGCGCGCTGGACGACGATCCGGGTGTCAAACCAAAGCGGCACGTGTTCGTCGCGCACAAGGCGCCGTGGCATGACATTACCGATGAATTGCCGCAGTTCCCGGAGCTTCCAACGAAGGTTCCGTAACTGCACGATAGACGCCGATAAGCGCCGATAGGCGCAGGAGCAATGCGCGCGAGTCACTACTAAAGTTAGGCATAATCCCGACAATGGACGATTGTTGCAGCAACAAGGCCTGTGCCGTAGAGCGCCTGCGTGAGCGCCAGGCGGCGGTGCTGCGCTTCGTGCTGGTCGTGAACGCTGCCATGTTTGGCGTGGAGTTCATCTCCGGCGTGCTCGCAGGGTCGGTGGCGCTGCTCGCCGATTCGCTCGATATGCTCGGCGACGCACTTGTCTATGGTTTCAGTCTTTACGTCGTGGCGCGAGGTCCGCTCTGGAAAGCACGCGCCGCAATGGCGAAGGCAGCCGTTATGGGCCTGTTCGGTGCCATCGTGTTCGCGCAACTGGTATACAAGCTCGTTTATCCGCAGACCCCGGCGTTCGAGGCAATGGGTGCCGTCGGCGCGCTTGCGCTTGCAGCGAATTGCGTTTGCTTTGCCTCGCTCTGGCGCCATCGTGCCGAGGACATCAACATGCGCTCAGTCTGGCTATGCTCCCGCAACGATCTCATCGCAAACGTCGCAGTATTGCTGGCTGCGGGGGCGGTCTGGATGACGCTGTCGCCCTGGCCGGATATCTTCGTGGGTGCGCTTATCTGCGCCTTGTTCCTTCGTTCGGCATTCCTTGTCGGACGTGAAGCGCGCGCGGAATTGCGATTGAATCACGCTCAGGCCCCCGCTGCAGCGGCACATCGCCGAGCGGAATTTTGAGCGCCTCACACCACCACACCCCTGCGCTTCCAGCCGCAGTTCTCAGGAGCCATAGATGAGTACTCCACTTGAGCGCAACAAAAGCAACGTCATGGCCTTCTACGACATGATGTTCAATCAATGCAAGCCGGCGGAGGCCATCGACCGCTTTGCCGGCGCGACGTACAAGCAGCACAACCCGCATGTGGCCGATGGCAAGCAAGCTTTCATCGACTACTTCGAACGCATGGCAAGGGAATATCCGGGCAAGCGGGTGCACTTCAAGCGGGCCATCGCCGAGGGCGAGTTCGTCGTGCTTCATTGCCACCAGGAATGGCCCACCGACAAGGACAAGGACTGGGCGGGCATCGACATCTTTCGCGTCGACGCGCAAGGGAAGGTCATCGAGCACTGGGACGTACTCCAGGTGATCCCCAATGAATCCGCCAACGGCAATACCATGTTCTAGCCGGCGACCAATGTTGCAGTCCCTCTCGCCATTAATGAAATTAAGCTCAACACGTCGAGCAGACAACCTTGCGCGAACCGGTGTCCCTGGCTCACGTGCAATCCCTGCTGCGGCGAGGAACTCAATGCGGTTCCGGGTGCCAGAGTAGAAGATGTCCTGCGCCTCAGGCCGCGAGTGCGCGCAGCAACATGAACATTTCCCGAAAGAACCCATGAACGATGTTGCGGCAAAAGCCCTGAGCAAGGTCCCGGAAGTCACGCTGATCTTCTGGATCATCAAGATCGCCGCCACCACGCTGGGCGAGACCGGCGGCGATGCGGTCTCGATGTCGATGAACCTCGGTTATCTCGTCGGCACGGGAATTTTCGCGGTGATCTTCATCGTTGCGGTCCTGTTCCAGATTGCCGCGAAGCGCTTTCACCCGCTGCTGTACTGGACCACGATCATTGCCACCACCACGGTGGGGACCACGCTGGCCGATTTCGCCGACCGTTCGCTCGGCATCGGCTATGTCGGCGGCAGCGTCCTGCTGTTCACGCTGCTCATCGCCTCGTTGCTGGCCTGGCACCGCACCCTCGGTTCGGTATCCGTTAATACGGTGAGTTCGCCGAAGGCGGAAATGTTCTACTGGGTCACCATCATGTTTTCGCAGACACTCGGCACCGCGCTGGGCGACCTGACCGCAAATACCGCCGGCCTCGGCTACACCGGTGGCGCGGCAATTTTCAGCGCGTTGCTGGCGCTGGTGGCGGCCGCCTATTTCTGGACGCGCATTTCGCGCACCGCGCTGTTCTGGGCCGCCTTCATCCTGACGCGGCCGCTGGGGGCGGTCGTCGGCGACTACCTCGACAAGCCGATCAGTGACGGGGGCCTGGCGCTGAGCCGCTATGTCGCGTCGGCCTGCCTCATCGTATTCGTCGTTGCCTGCATCCTGATATTTCCGCAGCGGGCGGCCAAGGGATCCGGGCATTGATCCCGGCGTGCGGCGAAACGGCCAGGCCAGTGCATCCAGTCATGAAGCGTGGGCGTATCAACGAGGCGTTCTCCGCAAATGCCTTCTCGGCTAGAATGCCCATAACATGACCGGCGCCAAGGCCCCAACCATGCAGTTTATGAATCGTCGCACCAGACTGTTGCTGAGCAGGGTCGTTCTCCTGGCGTTGCTGTTCGCCCAGTCCCTGTATGCAGCGCAGCCGTGCGCATTGCCGGTGCACCAACCGGCCATGGCTTTCGGCGACATGCAGGACATGGACTGCGGCAGCAAGCCCACGCCGAACGCCTGTCTGCAGCATTGCACGGCGGGCGACCAGAGCAGCGCCGGCGATGTTCAGGCCGCAGTACCCGGGATGCCGGCGGATTCGGTACTGATGCTTCCGGGCGCCCGCGATCGCGCCGCCGCGCCGGCCCGCCCTGTCGTCTTCCTCGCACGCTCGCCCGATCCCCCGCCTTCGATCCGCTTCTGTAGTTTCCAGCTTTAGCCTCCGCAAGCACTGAATCCGCCGCGCAAGCGGCTGTCCGTGTTTTTTTGTGGAGGCATCATGGCATCAAACTTTTCTTCGCCGGCATCCATTGCCGCGACCCTCACCTGCGCGTGGACGCGAATCACGCGCGCAATTCTGTTCGCCACGGCCGTCACCCTGCCGCTGCTGGCCGGCCCGGCGCATGCGCTCGACTCGCCGCTCACGCTCGCCGAGGCGCAACGCCGCGCCGTCGAACTTTCGCGACAGATTCCCGCACAGGACGCGGCCATCGCCGCGGCGCGCGACATGGCGGTCGCCGCACGGCAACTGCCCGATCCGATGTTGCGCTTCGGCCTCGACAACCTGCCCACGGATGGCCCTGACCAGTTCAGCCTGACGCGCGATTTCATGACCCAGCGCCGCGTGGGCATCGCGCAGGAATTCACGCGAGGCGAAAAGCGCGACCTGCGCTCGCGGCGTTATGGCCTTGAAGCGGAGAAATCGCTGGCTGAAAAAACGGCCGCCATCGCCGCCATCGAGCGCGACACCGCGCTGGCCTGGTTCGACCGCTATTACGCCGAA
>JBKJTX010000122.1:0-9136 GCA_046590315.1 Ramlibacter sp.
ATGGGCTTTCTATACGCGCAAGCGCATCGCAGTCTATGCCTTGCCGGGCGCTTTGAAAATAGCCAATTCTTGATTACATTGTTCACTTTAATGAACAATGTAAAATCACATGACCGCCCTGCCCGTGTTCTCCGATCTGCATCTGCTCACCGTGTTAGCGCAAACGCGCAGCTACACGCAGGCGGCGCGTCGGTTGGGCATCTCCAAGGCTTCCGTCAGCATGCGAATCGCGGAGCTCGAACGGGCGGCCAGCGTTCCGCTGGTGCGGCGGACCACGCGCTCCGTCGGGCTGACCGAGGCCGGCCAGCAATTGGTCGACGACACGCGCGAAGCGTTCTCGCGCATCGAACAGAGTTTCTCCAACGTCAAGGATTTGGCCGGCACGCCGCGCGGTCTGGTGCGCGTCACCGCGCCCGTCGCGCTCGGCCGCCAGCACATCGCGCCGACGCTTGCGGCCTTTGTGCGGGAACATCCCGAGATCCGCCTCGAGCTCGATCTCAGCGACCGCTTTCTCAATCTGGCGCAAGAAGGCTTTGACTTGGCGATTCGCCATACCCAGGCCCCGCCGGATACGCACGTGGCATGGGTGTTGTGCGAAAGCCGTTCCGTGCTGGTCGCTAGCGCCGATTACCTCAAGCGCCGCGGCAGTCCTTCGCATCCATCGCAGCTCGCTTCGCACCAGTGCCTGCTGTATCTGCGCGACGCGGCGGGCCAAAGCTGGTCATTCGACAAGGAAGGCGGGCGCAAGAACGCGGAGAGCGTGCTCGTCGCCGTCAACGGCCCGCTGCGGGCGAACAACAGTGAAGTGCTGCGCGAGGCGGTACTGGGCGGCGCGGGCATCGGCCTGCTGCCGGACTTCAGCGCGGCCGGGCACATGGGGCCGCGAAAATTGATCCGGGTGCTAACGCAGTGGCAGCCCCGCGGCTTCTTCGGTGAGCGGCTCTACGCGATCCGACCATGGGCGCCCCAGGTGCCGCGGGCGGTGCAATGCTTCGTCGACCACCTGCGGCGCGCGCTGGCGCCTGGGTTCACGGCTTAAAGCTGCCAGTCGGCAGGTGCCTGGACCGGCATCGTCAGAAGAATCTGCGCCATGCCTTTGCCAAGGGGGTCGTTGCGCAGCGACGCCATGCCGCCACCGCCCAGTGCTCGCGTGCAAAGGAAATTGATGGCGTGGATGCCGGGCACATCGAAGCGCGTCACTGTGCCTTGCACCCGGTGCGCCAACCACGCCCCGACCCGCGCCTCGGTCAATTGTTCGCGCAGCAGCGGCAGCCATTCCGGCTTGCGCGCGATGATGCCGATGTTGGAACTGTCCCCCTTGTCACCGCTGCGGCCATAGGCGAGGCGCACCAGCGCAACCTCTTGCAGCAGCCCGGACGCGCCGCTGGGTGCTGCGTCTTGATGGGTCGCCGGCGCCGGTACTTCGCCCTGACCCGTCGGAACCATGACTTGCAGCGCCTGCTCACCGATGTTGACGCGCGGTGCCAGCCAGACCTTGTCCAGCAGAAACGCGAATTGCTTGATGGCCGGCGCCGGGCGCTGCCTGCCATCGGCGCCCGTGGTGCCGGGTGACCACGACGTGCCGGCCGGTGCAATCTCCCGCGCAAACATTTCGAGCGCCGCCTTCTGCGCGTGCATCACGCTGACGCGCAAGACGACTTCGCGGGTGCCGGTGCCGTGCGCATGCGGTCCGAAGTTGCTGTGCTCGGAACCCAACACTTCAATGAGCGTGCGGCTGTAGTCGGCGAGCCCCTGGCGGGAGAACTGTTCGCGCGTGCGCTCCAGGATTGCCTCTCCCGTCCGCTGGGCTTTGCGCGCTGCATCGATGCCGACGATGGTCAATTGCGCGCTGCAGCGAAAGCCGTCCATGTAGGTCGCAGACACTTTGTACGCAGGGCCGGGCGCAAGACCGCGAGCGCCGCTCACGCGAACCCGGTTTTCGCCTTGCTGCTCCATCGTGACATGACTGAAGTCGCATGTGACGTCCGGCAACAGATAGCGTCGTGGGTCGCCAATCTCGTAGAGCATCTGCTCGCTGACCACTGCCGTGTTGACGAGACCTCCCGTTCCCGCCGGCTTGGTGACGATGAAACTGCCGTCGGCATCGCACTCGATGACCGGGTAGCCGATGTGCGCCCAGTCCGGCACGTTTTCCCAGTCCGTGTGCAGACCGCCGGTCGCTTGGCAGCCGCATTCGATGATGTGGCCGGCGAGGCTTCCCTGCGCCATCCGATCGTAGTCGTCGGCTTGCCAACCGAACTCGTGCATCAATGCGCCAAGCGTCACGGCGCTGTCCACGCAGCGGCCGGTGATGACGATCTGCGCGCCTTCATCGAGCGCCCGCTTCACGGGCAGAGCGCCCAGGTAGGCATTCGCAGTAAGCACTTTCGGCGGGAGCGGGGCACCGCTTTGAAGTTCGGTCACAGCGCGGTCGCGCAAGCGCGGCAGCAGCGGCATCACGTCGTCGCCCTCGACAACGGCGATCTTCAGCACGAGGCCCTGCTCGGTCGCCAGGGCCGCGACAGCCCGCGCGCAAGCTTGCGGATTCACCCCGCCGGCATTGCTGACGACGCGGATTCCTTGCGCCACCACGTCCTTGAGAATCGACTTCATCGTCACTGTGACGAAGTCGGTGGCGTAACCGAGCTCGGGCTCTTTCGCGCGCTGTGCCGCCAGGATCGACATGGTCAATTCGGCCAAGTAGTCGAACACCAGGTAGTCGACTTTGCCGAGTTGCACCAATTGCGGCGCGCCAACGCTGCTGTCGCCCCAAAAACCCGACGCGCCGCCGATGCGGATCACCTTCTGGTTTGCCACTACGAGTCCTTCCAATCGGGCTTGCGCTTCTGCTGGAATGCGAGCAGGCCTTCCTTCGCATCGTCGGTCAGCGTGAAGAGCGCAATCTGGCTCTCAGTGAATGAGATGGACGCCTCAAACGGCAGGGTTTCGATTTTCTTCATGGTGTACAGACCGCGCCGGATAGCGGCTGGCGATTTGTCAATCAGCCGCTGGAGCAGCCAGTCCAGTCGCGTGTCGACGTCGTCGTCCACGTAGTTGACGAGGCCGTATTCCAGCGCCTGGGCCGATGTCAGAGCCTCGCCGGTCAGGCACATTTCCGCCAGCTTGCGCCGCGGCACCAGGTGTTGCAGTACCGACAGCACCTGCGCCGGAAAGACGCCGACTTTCACTTCGGGCAGACCAAACACGGCATGGCTTGTCGCTACGGCCATGTCGCACATCGCGAGCAGGCCCATGCCGCCGGCCATGCAGGCACCGTTCACGCGCGCGACCAGGGGCACCTTGCTCGCTTTCGCGCGTCGTAGCAATTGCGCAAAGTGGGCGTACGGTTCTGAGTAATCGGTGGTAAACGCGTTGCCCGCCTGCAGGTCGGCGCCGGCGCAGAAGGCCTTGGCGCCGGCGCCGGTCACGACAATGGCCCGCACAGTGCGGTCGGATTGGGCACTATCGATCGCTTCGGTCATCGCGGCCAGCACGCCATGGCTAAGCGCATTGCGCCGCTCCTCGCGCCGGATAGTGAGCCACAGCACGGGGCCGCGTTGCTCAACCTGCAACTCGGGGATGGGGGTGTCGCTCACTGCGCTCTCCTCGGTTGTGGATGCCACTTTATACCCGCCGGTCGAGTTTGGCCTGTCGCGGCAGTACAGCGGTACGGTCGAGTCCTACAGCCGTGCCAAGGCTCTGCAGTTAGGATGCGACCTGACGCCACGCGGCTTCGCTCCCATGACCGACACCACCCCTCGTATCGAGCAACAGCCCGCGCCCGAAGGCGCGTGCGTGCGCGTACTCGGGCACTGGACGGCTTCGCAGCTGGCGCAGCCGCGGATTTTGCCAGCGCTCCAGGCGGCGCTGGGCGCCCAGGCCGGCCAAGCCTGGGACTTGCGGGAGACCGAACAGCTCGACCACGTTGGCGCTCAGCTGCTGTGGGACCACTGGGGCCAGGCTTGGCCCCAAGCGTTGGAGATGCAGCCCGGCCAACGCGCCGTAATGGAGCGAGTGGCGCGCTTTAGCGTGCAGCCGCGGCCGCGGCACCGAACGAGCTGGCGGCGCAGCTACCTTGCGTTCGGCGGTGCACTGCTGCGAGCGGGCGGCCACGTCACCTCGTTTGTGCTGCTCATAGGTCAGCTGGCGCTCAATCTGGGGCGCTTGGCCAGAGCGCCTCACGAGGGCCCGTGGCGCGACTTTTCCGGCCACCTCTACCGAATCGGCGCCAGCTCGCTGCCGATCACGGCGCTGGTCGGGTTCCTGATCGGCGTGGTATTGGCCTACCTCACGTCGCAGCAGCTCAAACAATTCGGCGCCGATGCGTACATTGTGAACATCCTGGGGATCTCATTGATCCGCGAGCTGGGACCGATGCTGGCCGCCATCCTGATCGCGGGACGCTCGGGTTCCGCGATCACAGCGCAGATCGGCGTGATGCGGGTAACCGACGAACTCGACGCCATGAGCGTGATGGGCATCTCGCACAGCTTTCGCCTGGTCATGCCGCGTGCCATGGCGCTTGGTGTGGCGATGCCCCTGATCAGCGTCTGGACCACCTTGGCCGCACTGGCCGGCGGCATGCTCGCCGCAAACGTGTCGCTGGACATCACGCCGACATTTTTCATCAATGCGCTGCCGCAGGCCGTGCACCTCAACAACCTGGTGCTCGCCAGCGGCAAGTCGGTGGTGTTTGGCCTTTTGATCGCCCTGGTGGGCTGCCACTTTGGCTTGCGCGTGCAGCCCAATACCCAAAGTTTGGGTGAGGGCACGACGGCTTCGGTGGTCACCTCTATCACGGTGGTGATCCTGGTCGATGCGCTGTTCGCCGTGCTGTTCAAGGACTTGGGGATCTGACGCGTGCACCCGACTCCTGCCCCTTTGGCCTCCCCAGACGATCCTGTCGTCGACATCCGCAAACTGTGGACCACCTTCAGCACCCCGGAAAGGCGGTTTGTGGTGCACCAGGACCTGGACCTCGCCCTGCAGCAGGGGGAGGTTCTTTCCATCGTCGGCGGCTCAGGAAGCGGCAAGACCGTGCTCCTGCGCCAGATCCTCGGCTTGGAGACACCTTCCAAAGGCGAGATTCACGTGCTGGGTCAGCCGGCCGAGAAGACCAGCGAGAAGGGCGCGGCCAGCCGCATCGGCATGTTGTTCCAGCATGGGGCACTGTTTTCCGCGTTCAGCCTGCTGGAGAACATCGCTTTCCCCTTGCGCGAGCTCAAGACGCTGCCGTCGGCGCTGGTGCGCGAGGCCGCCATGGTGAAGCTGCAGATGGTTGGCCTGAAACCCGAAGACGCCGACAAGATGCCGTCCGACCTCTCCGGCGGCATGATCAAGCGCGCGGCTCTGGCGCGCGCCCTCATCATGGACCCACCGCTGCTGCTGCTGGACGAGCCGACGGCCGGGCTGGACCCGGAGAGTTCCGACGGCTTCGTCACGCTGCTGCGCTCGCTGCACCGCGACATGGCGCTCACCGTGATCATGGTGACGCACGACCTGGACACCTTGTTCGAGCTGTCCACCCGGATCGCCGTGCTGGCGGACAAACGCGTGATCATTGCAGCGCCCCCCAAAGACGTGATTGCGTTCCAGCATCCCTTTATCCAAGATTTTTTCCTCGGCGAACGGGGCCAGCGCGCGATGGAGCTGTTGCGCGAATATCCGTTTGCCGTGTAGAAAGGACAAATCCCTATGGAAAACAAAGCCCACGCCCTGGTCGCCGGCATCTTCGTGCTGGTGGTCTCCGTGCTGCTCGTGGTGTTGGCCGCCTGGCTCACACGCGACACCGGCCAGCGCGACACCTACGAGATTTCGACCCGAGAGTCGATCACCGGCCTACAGTCGCAGGCGGCCGTGCGCTACCGCGGGGTTGACGTCGGCAAGGTGTCGGCCATCAGCTTCGACCCTAAGGCCCAGGGCAACGTGCTGGTGCGGCTGGAAGTGGACCATGAGGCGCCCGTCACCACCGACACCTTCGCCACCCTCAGCTACCAAGGCGTGACGGGCCTGGCCTTCATCCAGCTCGACGACAGCGGGCAGCCGGCGAAGCGCTTGGTGTCGGACGGCAGTCAGCCGCCGCGCATTCCGCTGAGGCCGGGGCTGCTCGCCAAGCTCACTGCCAAAGGCGAGGCGATTCTGGACAAGGTCGACCAGGTCGCCGGCCGCCTGAACGACCTCTTGGGCGACGCGAACCAGAAGCGCGTGTCCACCGCGCTGGACAACCTTGGCAACGCGGCGGCGGACGCCAGCCGCCTCACGCAGCGGCTGGACACCACCATGGAGAAGAGGCTCGACCCCGCGCTGACCGATGCGGCGGTCGCGATGCGGTCGGTGAAGAAGACGGCCGACGAGGTCGACAAGACGGCGGCTGACTTTGGCAAGACAGCACGACGGCTCAACGAAAAGGATGGCCCCATGGATCGATTGGCCCAAGGCACGGAGTCGTTATCGCACGCCGCCGACTCGTTCAACGCGGCAACACTGCCGCGGATCAACCGCGTGACCGAGGACACGTCGAAGGCCGTGCGCCAGTTGGGCCGCACCGTCAACACCATCGGCGACAACCCGCAATCGCTGATTTACGGAAATGGGCCAGCCTTGCCCGGACCCGGCGAGCCTGGATTCGCGGCCCCGGGAGCGGCCAAATGAAGAGTCGTTCCATACATATAGTCGCTGCCTGCGTGTTGCTGGCCGGCCTTTTCGGCTGCGCCACACCGGACAAACCAATACGCTCCACCTTGTACGACTTCGGTCCGGGCAGCACGGCCGCACCGTCGGCCGCCACGCTGCCGCCCGTCGTGCTTGCCGACATCGCGGCGTCGGGCGCTTTGGATGGCGCGGCCTTTCTCTACCGCCTGGGGTATGCCAACGAACATCAATTGCATCCCTACGCTCAGGCGCGCTGGAGCGCACCGCCACCGCAACTGATTCGCCAGCGGCTGCGCGAGCAGCTCGGGCGTGAGCGCGCGGTGCTGGATCCCAGCGAGAGCGCTGCGCTCGCGCGCACCGGCGGCGCGATGCCGCGCGTGCTGCGCATCGACCTGGAGGAGTTCTCGCAGCTGTTCGAATCGCAGTCGCAGAGCTACGGATTGCTGCGAATGCGGGTGACGCTGCTGGAGAACACACCGGCTGGCGAACGCTTGCTGGCGCAACGCAGCATCGTCTCGCGGCAACCCGCGCCCACGCCCGATGCGCCCGGCGGTGCCCGCGCCCTCACCGCGGCATGCGATGCGGCGGCCGAAGAAATTCGCCAATGGCTGGCGCAGCAGCGCTAATGCCTGTTAACAGGCCCTAACACGCCCATGCCACCTTTCACTCGAGGAGCAGTTGCAGGCCCAGGGGCTGGAGTTGTTGGGCGCGTGCGAAGGTCTGTCCGAGCAAACCGAACTTCTGCAGGTGTCGCCGCTGCTGCGCGACTTCACGCCCGCCGAAGCCGACTTGCTCGGCGCGAGCATGGTGCGGGTGCGGGCGCAACCGGGCCAGGTGCTGATCGCCGAGGGCGAAGCAAGCGACTGGATGATGATGCTGCTCAAAGGCACCGTGGACGTCGGCAAGCGCAAGATCGGCGCCGACATCGACTCGCAGGAGCCCGGCGACACGACGCGCTTGGCGGTCATCAAGATGGGCGCGGTGATCGGCGAGATGTCGATGCTGGACGGCGAGCCGCGCTACGCCAGTTGCTGGGCGCTGAGTGAGGTGGAGGCGGCTGTGCTAAGCCGTGCCGCGGTAAGTCGCCTGATCACGCGGCAACCCGGGGTGGGCGCCAAGCTGCTGGTGAAACTCACGCAATTGCTGGCCCAGCGTTTGCGCAATACCAGCAATCAACTGGTGAAGGTGCTGCAAAAAAGCAATGCACCACCGCCAAGCGGTCCAGGCCCGGGAACGGCTTGAGCGAGCTTCGCTACTTTTCGGCTCGCGCGGCCTCCAGCTGCGCGATCTCTTCTGGCGTGGCAGGGTGGCGACGGCGGAACATGCCATAGCCTTCCATGTGCAGCACCTTTTCACCGTTCTGGTTGAACATTTCCGAAGCCGAGCGCACCAAGCCGATGTCGGCGCGCTTTCGCATGGGGCGTGATTCCAGGATGGTGTGCTGCAAGCGCAGCGTGTCGTCGGGGTACACAGGTTTGAGCCAGCGCAAGTTCTCCAATCCGGGTGAGCCCATGCTGGACGATTCATTCAAGAAGTTATCGACCGTGAGTTTCATGGCCATGGCGCAGGTGTGCCAGCCGCTCGCGCACAGGTTGCCGAAGATCGAGCGTCGGCCGGCCAGTTCGTCGACGTGAAAGGGCTGCGGGTCGAACTGCTCCGCGAACTCCTTGATGTCTTCGGTCGTGGGGCGGACGGTGCCGAGGTCTCGCACCGAACCGGGCTGCAAATCTTCCCAGTAGTACTTGATCATTTATCTGCCTCCGGAAACGTCGAGCAGGGACATGGTGGTGTAGCTGGCTTCACTCGACAAAAGCCAGACGATGGCTTGCGCCACTTCCTCAGCGGTACCGCCGCGCTGCATAGGCACCTGGTGCGCCAGCTGCTGGACGCGGTCGGGGATGCCGCCCGAGGCATGAATCTCGGTTTCGATCAGGCCCGGCCTAACCGCGTTCACCCGGATGCCCTCGCCAGCAACTTCCTTTGCCAGCCCCAGGGTGAAGGCATCGATCGCGCCTTTGGCCGCCGCGTAGTCGAGGTACTGACCGGGTGCGCCCAGCCGCGACGCTGCGCTGGAAACGTTGACGATCGCGCCGCCGGTGCCGCCATGCCGCGTACTCATCCGCTTCACTGCTTCGCGCGCGCACACGAGCGAGCCGATCACATTGATGTCGAACATGCGCTTCATGCGCGCCACGGTCATGTCTTCCAGGCGCGCCGTAACGTCAATGACACCTGCGTTGTTGACCAGGGCCGACAACGGGCCTAAGTCCCGGTCAATCTGAGAGAACATTCGCAGGATCTCGTCCTCGCAGGCGACGTCGGCTTGCACGGCCAACGCACGGCCTCCGGCCGAGTTGATCTGCGCGACGACGGAGTCGGCCGCATCGCGGTGGGTCGCGTAGTTGACGACGACGGCATAGCCCCTTCGGGCGGCCAGCAGTGCAGTGGCGGCGCCGATGCCGCGGCTCGCGCCCGTGACCAGCAG
>JBKJTX010000509.1:0-3317 GCA_046590315.1 Ramlibacter sp.
GCCGGGTGCACTCGTGAAGCTATGGAACAAAGACGGTCCCGCACTGGTGAATTTGGCAGAGCGCTCCGATGCACAAGGCCGCATCAAAGTCTCGCTCCCCCGGGCCGGTGTGTGGATGGCAAGCGTCGTACACATGATCCCGGTCACCGGGTCGACCGACTTCGAGTGGGACAGCTACTGGGGCAATCTGACCTTCGAAGTCCCGCCTGCTCAGGCTTCCTCGAGTTCACCGCGCAAATAGACCAATGCGCCGGTTTCGGTGCTGGCCGTCTCGTGCCGGCTGCCCGCCAGACCGATGTGAAAGTCACCCTTGTGCAGATGGATGTCGCTGCCGATGTGCAGCGTGCCTTCCAGCACGACGCATTCCTCGTCCAGGCCATGGGCATGCGCCGCGACCGAAGCGCCAGGCGCGAGCCGCACCATGCAAGACTGCGTCGTCGCGGACTTCCACAGCATCTTCCGCTGCACGCCCGGCGCGGTGGTCTCCCAGCCGTCTTCCGACGCGCTAACCGTTCGATACTCAGGACGGATGACAGCCATCACCCGCGCCTTCACGCGTGCTAGTGCGGCGGCCTCGCGGTCGGGGCTCAGCCTTAGCCTTTCGTCGAGCGCGCAGCGCAACGCAGGGTCGAGGCCCGGTGCGTCGTCATCGTCGAATTCGCTCGATCTCATGGTGTGGTGATGCCAAGATGCTTACGCAGCTTTTGCTGCGCGCTAGCCATGGCGAATTTTACGCTGCCGAACGCCAGCCCCGTGGTGGCTGCGATTTCACCCAGCGAGCATTCGCTGAAGTAGGCCAAGCCCACCACGCGTTGTTCCGTCTCGCTGAGGCACGCCAGCGACAATTGCACCAGGCGCCGCTGCTGCAGCCGTGAGAGAACGTGCTCGGGACAATATTCTTCGTCGGTTGCAGCGTCCGGCACCTGCGACTCGTCGCGGTCCGCAACGCGTTGCCGCTTTTCGCGGCGCAGGTAGTCGAGACCGCGACTGCGAACGATCATCGAGAGCCAGACCGCAGGCACGGCCCGGGATCGATCGTAAGAACCGATGGTCTTCCAAATGTGAATGAACGCCTCGGCCAGCACATCCTCGGCTTGCTCATCATCGACGATGCGCCTGACATGTGAGAGCAGCCACCGCGCGGTGCTGTGATAGAGCTCCTCGAAAGCCTCGATGCTGCCGGCACTGGCCAGCGCAATCAGGCGACCAAGTTGTTCGTTGTACTCATCCCACATCCCGGCGCGGACGATGGAGGAAACGGAAAGAGCTGGCATCTTATTTTTTGACAGGAGCCGCTCACTATAGACATGTGGAAACGACGTGTAAGTAGGACGGCGCCGTCGTCTCGGCCAACCCGAGCAAGCCTGCGACGCGCGTCAGCAGGTGCTTTCCTCGGCCGCATTCGCCCGACCCGCTTTGACGTTAAGTGCAACATCGTCCCCGCACTTGAATGCCCTCGTCAACGCGAGGACCACGAATGCCTTACACGCGATCGTGCTAAGCGACGCGTCAGGTGCTGAGAATGATCTGGAACCCGCCGTAGATCATCCGCTTGCCGTCGAAGGGCATCGTTGCACCCGACATCCGCTCGTCGGCCATCACCTTCTTCCATGCTTCGTCGCGCACGGCCTTCGAAGGCCAGGTGATCCAGGAGAACACCACTGTCTCATCGGCCTTGCGCTGCACGGCCATCGTGAACGACGTGAGCTTTCCCTCGGGCACATCGTCGCCCCAACATTCGGTCACCTGCAAGGCGCCGTTCTCCCGAAAGACGGCCGCCGCCATTTGCGCGTGCTGGACGTAGTTGTCGCGATTGGCCGTCGGAACAGCGGCCACGAATCCATCCACATAGTTCATGCAAAGTCTCCTTGAAAAGAAAGAGCGGCGGCGAAATGCCGCCCTCGACCTGACGACGAATGGTGCACGCCTTTTTCGACATCGGCATGTCATCAGCGCCAAGGCGGGCGCTATTGCTGAGCAAAGTGGTTAGGGGAAACACCCGCCTGCTGCCCCGGCACACCCCCCGTACGATGGCACCCCGCTCTCATCCAGCCTCCAAGGAACTCTCATGCGAACCTCTGTATTGATCGGCGCTTTGGCATTGACCGGCGTTATCGGCGTCGCCGGTTGCCGGAGCATGCCGGCCGGCCCCGCCGGCATGAGCTTCTTCGTGACGAGCGTCAACCCCGGCAAGGGCGCTGACCTGGGCGGATTGGAGGGTGCGGACAGGCATTGCCAGGCGCTCGCTACGACAGCCGGCGCAGGCGGCCGCAGCTGGCGCGCTTACCTCAGCACCCAGGCCCCCGCGCTGAACAGCCCCGCTTTTGTCAATGCGCGCGACCGCATTGGGGCCGGGCCATGGCAGAACGCCAAGGGCGTGGTTGTCGCACGCAATGTGGAGGAGCTGCACGGCAACAACAACATCAGCAAAGAAACCGCGCGCGACGAGATGGGCCGGCTCGTGAACGGCCGCACCGAACAGCCAGCCAAACACGACATGCTCACCGGCTCGCGTCCCGATGGCACGGCCTTCCCAGGCGGCGCGGGTGGCGGCGTTCAGTTTCCAGACATGACCTGCGGCAACTGGACCAAGAGCACGACCGAAGGCTCCGCCATGCTCGGCCACCACGATCGCGCAGGCCCGGCGACCGCGCCCTGGGCAACATCCTGGAATTCGAGCCACCCCAGCATCGGCTGCAGCATCGAACGCATCCGTCCCACGGGCGGCGATGCACTCATGTATTGTTTTGCGGAGAGGTAGGCCGCGCACCAGCCCCGATACACTGGCGCGATGCGCCCCATGCCCGCCACCTTTGCGCCGCACGAGCGGGCGAGAACGAGCTCGCTCATCGAACGCGATGACGCTTTGCAGACGCTGCGCACGCTGTTCGATGCCGCGGGCAGGATCGGCCACGTGGTGCTGCTGGCAGGTGAGGCCGGCGTCGGTAAGACCAGCGTTTTGCGCGCCATCGCCGCCGCCGGCCCGGCCGTGTGGTGGGGCGAGTGCGATGCACTGCAAACGCCGCAGGCACTGCGCCCCCTGCTCGACATCGCGAGCCAGCATCGCACGCGATTTGGCGCCGCCTTGAATGGGCCGCGCCCTGCCCTGTTCGAAGCGGTGCTCGACGATCTGCGGCTGGCGCCCGAACCGCTGCTGGTAGTGATCGAAGACGCGCACTGGGCCGACGAAGCGACGCTGGACCTTATTAAGTTTCTCGGCCGGCGCATCGAACGCACCCGGGCCTTGCTGGTGGTCAGCTACCGCGATGACGAGGTGTCCATTTCTCATCCTCTGCGCCGCGTCATCGGCGACTTGC
>JBKJTX010000017.1:0-3727 GCA_046590315.1 Ramlibacter sp.
AGCACCACTGCACCGGAAGCCAGCACCGTCATTCCCGCCAATCCGGGCAAGCGGACCAGCTGCGGACCGAGATTCTTCACCACCACTTCCTGGTTGCCCAGCACTTCGTCCACGTGCACCGCGATCCGCTGTGCGGCGCTTCGAAACACCACCACCGGCAGCGTCTTGCCCTGCGGCTCGCTGCTGCGCTGCGACGCCTGCAGCAGTGCGCCCGACCAATAGAAAGGCAGTTGTTCGCCGCCGAACTCGTAAAAGCCTGTGTTGTAAGCCTGCTGGACGTCTTTTGCCGCTGCGCGCCGAACGATCTCGACCAGATTGGCCGGCACACCGATCGCGAGACTGCCGCTTCGGATCATCACCACCTGCGTCACTGCGGTCGTCAGCGGCAGCACGAGCTTGAAGTTGGTGCCCTTGCCGAACTGCGTGGTCGTTTCGATGCGGCCACCCAACGCGTTCACTTCGGAGCGAACCACGTCCATACCGATGCCGCGGCCCGCGAGCTCGGTCACTTCGGTGGCGGTGGAAAAACCGGGCATGAAAATCAGTTGAGCAGCTTCCTGTTCGGAGAGCTCCTGACCGGCAGCAATCAGACCCTGTTGCAACGCTTTTTCCCGGATGCGCTGAAGGTTGAGCCCGGCACCGTCGTCACGGAATTCGACCGACACGTCATTGCCTTCATGGTGCAAGCCGATGAGGATGGTGCCGGTCGGGTCCTTGCCTGCTGCGGTGCGTACCACCGGGTCTTCGATGCCGTGGGCGACGCAGTTGCGCAGCAGGTGCTCGAACGCGGGTGTCATGCGGTCCAGTACACCGCGGTCCATTTCGATCGAGCCGCCCGTGATGTCCAGCTTGACCTGCTTTCCGGTTTCCTTGGAGGCCAGGCGAATGACGCGGTACAGGCGATCGGCAATGCCCTCGAACTCCACCATGCGCGTGCGCAGCAGGTCGCGCTGCAGTTCGCGTGTCTGGCGGGCTTGGGCGATCAGGTCGTCTTCGGTGGATTCCACCGTGCGTTGCAGGTTGCGCTGCACCGTGGCCACGTCGTTCACCGACTCGGCCATCATGCGCGTCAGTTCCTGCACACGGGTGAACCGGTCGAATTCGAGCGGGTCAAAACCAGCGGCCGAGTCCTTCGCCTGGGCCAGACGCGACTGCATCTGCGATTCAGCCTGCAGTTCGATGTCGCGCAACTGGGCCCGCAAACGGTCCAGGTTTCCCGTGAGATCGGTGAGAGACCCGCGCAGTTGGCGCAACTCGGCTTCCAGGCGCGAGCGTGTGATCATCACTTCGCCGGCCTGGTTGACCAGGCGGTCCAGCAACTGCGAACGAACGCGCACTGCCTGGTTGGAGGCCGCGCGCTGCGGCGCGAGTACGCTGACGACGGGCCGGGCGAGCAATGCCCGCTTGGCTGCCATCGGGTCATTGGCAGGCACCTCGAAGGGGGCGACCTCTTGAAATGCGGGCAGGGTCTGCTCCGGCACCGCTGCGGGTATTCCGCCCGTGGCGCGCAACGCGTCGAAGTTACCTTGCATACCGTCGAAGCGATGCAGCAAGGGTTCGATGTCGGCAGCCGTAACGCCTTCGGACCCGAGCGACTCGATCTCGGACTCCATGCGGTGCGCGAGTTCGCCCAGGCGCAAGGCACCGGCGAGGCGGGCGCTGCCCTTGAGCGTGTGCAAGGCGCGCAGAACTTCGTCACGGGCGCCGCGGTTGTCGGTGCGTGCCGACCATTGGCGCAGGGCGCCGCCCAGCTGGGGCAGCAACTCGGCCGCCTCTTCCTCGAAGATCGGGAAGAGGTCTGGGTCGACTGCGTCCGTGATGTCAATGTCGTCCTGGTCGTCGGCATACGAGGCGACGGCACGCTTTGTCGTGACGGATTGCTGGGGCGCAGGGAAAACAGGTGCAGCGGCCACCGGCATATGTATCGGTGGGACGCCCGTCAACGGCGCAGGCGCAGGGGCCGGTGCACCAACCGGAGGTTCGAATACGACCGGCTCTGTCATCGGCGGCTCGGCCGGCGCCTGG
Source organism: Ramlibacter sp. (assembly GCA_046590315.1). Lineage (GTDB taxonomy): Bacteria > Pseudomonadota > Gammaproteobacteria > Burkholderiales > Burkholderiaceae_C > Ramlibacter. The sequence goes on from JBKJTX010000017.1 coordinate 2,026, forward strand.
CGCGCTTCGACGACCTCGACGATCTCGACGACATTGACCGGCGCCGCTGCGCTCAACCCGCCAAAATCGTTCGCCAGTTCCTCTTCCGCCATGTCCGCACGCTGGGGGATGTCCAGCTCATTGAGCGCCGTGAGGGCTTCGATGATTCCGGGACTGGAGTCCTTCAGGAACCCGGCAGCGAACTGGTGCAGGAGCCAGCGGATTTGCTCGGCGGCCTCTATGAAAGCCTTGCCGTGCTGCGGCGTACCAAAAGCCAGCGCTTGCGTATGCTCAAGGGAATTCTCGAGCGCACGGGCGATGTTGGACAGCGCGTGGAAGCCAACCGTCGCCGAACTGCCCGCCAACGCGTGGGCCAAGCCCACCGTGGAGTCCGGGACGCGCCTATTCAATTCCAAGGCCCACTCTGCGACTTCGGTCGCCAAGCGACGGGACCATTCGTCCGCCTCGTTGAGGTAGACGTTGTACAGCGGGATTCCGATGCGCAAGCTGCCAATGACCTTGACCTGGTCGTCCGCCTCGGCCGTATCGACGGCTTCAAATTCAGCGGCCTCGACTTCCGGTGGATCGGTTTCGGGTGCCGCTTCGGGCAACGCAAAGTCAGCCATGTCGATCACGAGATCGGCAGCAGGCTCGGGCATTTGCGGAGCAACCGCGGCTTCTTCGAACACCGACGCATCGAATTCGGCGACTTCAGCAGGCAATTCGCGCTCCGCCGAACTCGACACGGCGGAGAGGCTAGCAAAATCGATGCCCTCGATCTCAATCGGCTCACCCACCGACGCCGGTACTTCGTCGCGCGTGGAGTCCAGGGGCACCATGGGCGACGGCTCGAAATCAAAATCAGCGGGCAGTTCGTGAGTGGGGATTTCCGCCGCATGCGGCGCTTCGCTCCGGATCACGTGTGTCGTATCGAGCGACGGGACGTGCGCAGGGGCCGGCATCGCATCCAGGTCGAAGGAGAACGCCTCTATCGGCGCGGCCGGTGCAGACTCAGGCGCCGCAGGCTCGAACGAGAAGTCCATCACTGGTTCGGCGGCGGGCGCTTCGGCCGGAGCGGCGGCCAGGGCCGCAAACCCGGTTACGGGCAACTCAAAGGCGATCAGGCGGTTTTCGGTACGCAACGCATCGGCCGGGCCCCGGAACATGCTGGATTTCCAGCTGGCGTCGTTGTGGGCTGCGATGTCGTCGGCCCAGCGGCTGAAACCTTTCATGGCCTCGCGCGCCAGCACCCTCAGTTCGTCGTTGGCGGGTTTCTGGTCGGCCAGCCAGGTGTTGAGCACCTGCTCCATCGACCAGCCGGCTTCGCCGAACTCGTTAAGGCCCACCATTCGCGAGCTGCCCTTGAGCGTGTGGAACGCGCGGCGCAGCGTAGTGAGCTCCGACGTGTCGCCTGGATTCACCGCGAGCGCGTCAAGCGCCGTCAGTCCGTTTTGCACCACTTCACGTGCTTCTTCCAGGAAGATGTCCCGCAGGTCGTCTTCTTCGATGTCGGGGCCGATGGCGGGTGCAGGTGTCGCTGCCGGCGGCGGCTTGACCGCGGCGGCCATGTTACTGAGGGCTGTTGCGGTCGCGCCGGAGTCATGCGCCGACACCGCGGCCGACGCTTCACGCGCGCCGAGCAGCCGGCATTGGCGCTCAGCGCGCGTGAAGCGTCGGCCGCGGTGTCGGCGCATGACTCCGGCGCGACCGCAACAGCCCTCAG
>JBKJTX010000078.1:0-4290 GCA_046590315.1 Ramlibacter sp.
GCGTCTGCCAATCGTTCAGTTCGCCCTTGGCAGTCGCGCGCCAGGCGGTGCGGCGCATCTTGGCATCGATGCCTTTTTCCACCAGGCAATTGAAAACGGCAGCCGCACCTGCAACGAGCCAGATGCCCAGGCACGCAATGCCTGCAACGCGCAGCTGTGCAAACGACGGAACGCCCGGTACGGCCAGCACCATGCCGATGAGCGCGCAAAAGACAATCAATTGCACCACCCGCGGCTTGGTCAGCGCATAGAACTGCTGGAAGCGCGAGCTCGCGCCGATGGCCACTGCCGGTTGCTGCGCCGTGCTCATGTCGATAGCTTCCGGGCTCGCAATGGCGCGGCGGCCGCGACCGGGCGAGCGCTCGCGCTTTCGTACAGCGCCCACGTCAACACCACTACCAAGGCCGCGGCACCTGCCGTGTGCGACACCGCAGCCACCAGCGGCCATCCCAGCACGACGTTGGAGAGGCCGGTTGCCAGCTGCCATAGCACGAGTCCCGCGATCCACCGGGCCTGCCGCCGCAGGTCGGGGCTGCGGTGCAAACGCCAGGCCAACGCGGCGAACAACGGGACCAGCAGATACGCCATGAGCCGGTGTGCGTAGTGGATCGCCGTGAGCGCCGCGAAGCTGATGTGATCTCCTGCTCCTGTCTTGCCCAACTCGCGCCACAGTTCAAAGCCTTGCGCGAAATCCATGGACGGCCACCAGCTGCCCTGGCAAGCCGGGAACGAGTTGCACGCGAGCACCGCGTAGTTCGTGCTGACCCAGCCGCCCAAGGCAATCTGCAACCACAGCAAGCCGTACCCCGCCTTGAGCCAAGCGCGATCGGCTCGCAGAACAACGACAGGGCCCGCGCCCCGCTGCGCGTGCTCATACGCAACGGCCTGGCGGCATAGCAAGGCCAGCAGCACCATTGCGCCCAGCAGGTGCAGCGTCACAATGGCAGGGAACAATTTCATCGTCACCGTGAGCGCACCAAAGGCGCCCTGCACGCACACCCAGGCCAGCGTTGCGGCGGGCCACCAGGGGCTGACGAGCGCGGGGCGCCGGCGCTGGAGCCAAGTCGCGCCGGCCAACGTGAGGATCAGGACGCCCACACCTGTGGCGAGATAGCGGTGACCCATTTCAATCCAGGCCTTCGCCTCGGTCACCGGCCCGGTGGGCATCTGCGCCTGCGCCTCGCTGATCTGCGCGTGCGCGCCCGCGGGGCTGGCTGTGCCGTAGCATCCCGGCCAGTCCGGACAGCCGAGGCCAGAGTCGGTCAGGCGCGTGAAGGCGCCAAACAACACCAGATCGAAGGTCAGGAACAAGGTCACGAGCGTCAACGCCTGCAAGCGCCGCGCAGGCTCGGCGCGCGCGTTGCGCAGCCACACCCAGGCCAATGGCGCCAGCGCGACCACCACGCCCATGAGCATCAGTCGCAGGGCGGGCGACAAGTCGTAGAGTGGCTGCGCGGCCATGGCGTCAGGGCCTCGATCGGCCCGGCTGGTCCCAGGAAGCCGATGCACGCAACAGCCGCTCGAGGTCGCGCTTGATCTTCTTCGCGGTGTCGGCATCGACCTTGGGGTCGGCCGCGGGAAAGCGCATCATCCAATTGCCGAGCGGGTCGACCAGGTACAGGTGTTCCGGCAGCGCATGGCCTGCAGCGGGCGTTAGCCACTGGTTCAGGGGCGCGGCGCCTACACGCAGCACGGTGGCTTGGCCCAGCGCGGGCAGCAGCGCCGCGCGAATGGGCGCGCTGTCATTGACCAGCCACACCCAATCGACTCGGTCTTTCTCCTTGCCCAGCCCCTCGCGCAGTTGTCGCTGCAGATAAAGATTTTTCTCGCAAGCCGCGTCGCACGCGCCGCCGGCTACGCTCACGAGCAACCATTGACCCCGCAGTGAAGACAAGGCGATCGATTTGCCATCAAGCGCTGTCATGTCGACGGCTGGGAGCGGACGCTGGGGCTCAACCAGCTCGCCGAAATTGCGCCGGCCTTCAGGCCGGATCACGTAGTAAGTGAAGTACGAAGCCACCACCGGCGCCGCGCACACGGCCAGCACCATCAGCATTTTCAGTCGACCCATGGCCGTACGCCGGCTGTCGTCCTGCGCAGCGTCTTGCGGCAGCGGCAACGAATGCACGGTGAGACCCAGCGGCTCGTCAAGCATGTGCGGACTTGCGGCGGGGGAGGACGAGCTGGAACCAGACATAGAGGATGGCGATCAGGGCGCTTAGGGCCCACCATTGAAAAGCGTAGCCATAGTGTTTTTCGACGCCGCTTGTGACTTCCGGCCACTCGCGCAGCAGTCCTTCGGATGGCGGCCCGGTCTGCATCACGGCGACATCGAGCAGGGCCACGCCCGTTTCGGCCCGGAACTGCCCCAGGTCGAGATTTTGCCGGATCGGCCCCTGCCCTGCCCCGCTGAACTCATATAACTTCGCCGGAGGTGGGGCGATGCGGCCTGTTACCTCGACCACACCTCCTGGCGTTTCGACCGCGGGCAAATTCTCGCGCTGGGAAAAATTGCGCTGCACCCAGCCGCGTTCCATCAGCACCGCCTTGTCGCTGCCTGCGAGCATGAACGGCGTGACAACGTAAAACCCGGGCAGGCCGTGCATCTGGCGGTTGTCCAGGAAGATGGTGTGGCGTGCGTCCCAGACGCCGCGAAGCTTCACGGTGCGGTGCAGGAATCGAGGCGAGCTTCCCGCAGCGAGCAGTTCTTGCGCCTCGACGGGTGGCAACGCCTTGCGCTCTTCGATCGCGGCCTGGTGCCTGAGCTTTTGCCCCGCGCGGTCCAGCTGCCAGGCGCCCAGTGCGAGCGTTGCGGCGACACCGACACCGGCGGCTGCGCTGACGAGCCAGAAGCGCCTCTTGCGCGCCGCAATCACGGGATAATCCTTTCCATGAAATACCTGGTGCTCCTGGCGTTCGTCGCCATCGTCGGCAGCCTGGGCTCCGCCCTGTTCTTCATGATGCGGGACGGACAAGACGGCAAGCCCAAGACCAGCAACATGGCGCGGGCGTTGGCTTTCCGCGTGGGGTTCTCCATCGTGCTGTTCCTGTGCATTCTGTTGGCCTGGAAGTTGGGTTACATCGAACCCACGGGGATTCCGCTCAGCCCCAAGTGAGAAAACAAAAAGCGCCTTGCGGCGCTTTTTTGATGGGCTTGGATCGCCTGGCTCACAGCCAGTAGACCAGCGTGTACAGGCCCAGCCACACCACGTCCACGAAGTGCCAGTACCAGGCGGCGCCTTCGAAACCGAAGTGGCGATCCGCAGTGAAGTGGCCTTTCATCAAGCGCAGCGTGATGAAAAGGAGCATCAGCATGCCGACAATCACGTGAAAGCCATGGAAGCCGGTCAGCATGAAGAAAGTAGAGCCATACGCGCCCGACGTGAGCTTGAGGTTCAGCTCGCTGTAGGCGTGGAAGTATTCGTAGCCCTGCACGCCGACGAAGGTCGCGGCGAGCAGCACGGTGAGCCACATCCACGCAATCACTTGTCCGCGCGGCTTGTTGTCGCGCAAGAGGTGGTGGGCGATGGTCAACGTGACACCGGACGTGAGCAAAAGACCGGTGTTGATGGTCGGCAGCCAGAACGGCGTCATGGTCTGGAACGGCTCGATGATGCCGGCGGGAGACGCGGTGGCGCCGGCCGCGAGGGTCGGCCAAACCGCCTTGAAGTCCGGCCACAGCAGCGCGTTGTCGATGCCTCCCAGCGCGGGCACGGAGTGAGCGCGCATCCACCAAAGCGCCGTGAAGAACGCACCGAAGAACATCACCTCCGAAAAGATGAACCAGCTCATGCTCCAGCGGAAGGAGAGATCGATCTTGTGGCTGTACTGACCGTCTTCGCTTTCGGAAATGGCTTGCTGGAACCACTGGAACAGCACGAAGAACAGCCACAGGAAGCCGAAGAACATCAGGAACTTCGCCCAGTCGACGCCGTTGATCCACTGGCCGGCGCCGAAGATGATGCAGAGCAGCCCGAACGACGCCATCGCGGGATGACGCGACGGCGGGGGCACGAAATAGTAGGGCTTGGCGCCGGGGGTGGTGGTACTCATCTCAACTCCTGATTTTCTTGAATCTTGTCTGCTTTGCCTGTCAGGTCGCGGGCGCCGGAGGCGTCTTCGCGCCGACCTCGAAGAAGGTATAGGACAAGGTGATGGTGGTCACGTCCTTGGACAGCCGCGGGTCGATGACGAAGACCACCGGCCACTGCTTCTTCTCGCCGGGCTCCAGCGTGTATTGCTGGAAGCAGAAGCACTCGAGCTTGTTGAAGTGCGACGCCGCCTGGGCCG
>JBKJTX010000402.1:0-5700 GCA_046590315.1 Ramlibacter sp.
GGTCAAGACCGCCGACAAGCTGGTCGAGTCGCTTGAGGAAAGACATTTCGACTGCGTGGTGCTTGAAGACGGCTTCCCGGGCGTCGACGCGCGCGAGTGCCGCAACCTGTTGGCCTCTCAGGCAGAAATCGGACCGCTGCAGTTGCTGATTTACCGCAGCGGCGGGAAAGAGGCGGGAAAGATCGCCTGGCACTCCGACGACAGCGTCACGGTCCACGAAGCGCACACCGTGCCCAAGTTGTTCAACGACGCCCTGCTGTCGCTGCACCACAACCTCGCCAGGCTGCCCGAAGCCAAGCGATCGCTCATCAATGGCATCTACGAAGCCAGCAAACCCTTGACGGGGAAGCGGGTTCTGATCGTCGACGACGACATGCGCAACATCTTTGCGCTGGCAACCGTTCTCGAGGAACACGGCATGGACATCGTGTGGGCCGACAACGGGCGCGACGCCATCAGCCGGGTCGCTGGCGACCCGCAGATCAAGGTAGTATTGATGGATATCATGATGCCCGAGATGGACGGCATGGCAACCATGAAAGAGATCCGAAAACTGCCGGCAGGCAAGAATCTGCCGATGATTGCAGTGACGGCAAAAGCCATGAAGGGCGATCGCGAGAAATGTATCGAAGCAGGCGCTTGGGACTACCTCTCCAAACCGGTGAACACGCAGGACCTGCTGACAGTCCTGCGAGCCTGGCTGCACCAGTGACGGGAGCGGGGACGGACACGTCGCCCGCGCAGCAGGAGCAGGACAAGGTCAACATCCTGGTGGTCGACGACCTGCCGGAAAAGCATGTCGTCTTCCGAAGCATCCTGGACGAACTCGGCCAGAACATCATCAGCGCCCGCTCCGGGCAAGAGGCGCTGAAATTCATCCTGGAGCAGGAGTTCGCAGTCATCCTGCTGGACGTCAACATGCCCGACATCGATGGCCTGGAGACCGCCGGCCTGATCCGCCAATACAAGAAGTCCGCGCAGACCCCGATCGTCTTTATTACGGCGTACGTGGATGATGTCCAGGCGAGGCGCGGATACGCGCTGGGTGCGGTGGACTACATCCCCTCGCCGGTCGTGCCTGAAGTGCTCCGCTCCAAAGTGAGGGTGTTCGTCGAGCTGTTCCGCATGAACCGGCAGCTGCAGCAACAGGCCGCCGCCCGCGAAGCGCTGGCGCGCTCCGAAGCCGCCCGCGCCGCCGCGGAAGAAGCGATCCATCGTGCCGACTTCCTGGCTGAAGCGAGCCGCGTGCTCTCGCGCTCGTTGAAGCTGGATGAGACCATCGCCGCGGTGCTGGAACTTTGCGTACCGATGCTCGGCGAGCGCGCGATTGTTGCGCTCGCGGACAAGGACGGTGAAGTGGCCCGCCTGGAGATCCACCCGTCGCCGAAGTCCGGCGACCCAGAGGTCTTCAGCGCGCAGTTGCGAGCCGCCGCCGAATTGGTTATTTTCGAAAAACAATTTCGTCTGTTGCGCCAGGGCGGGCGCGCTGCGGCGATTTGTCCTTTGATCGTTGGCGATGTAGCGCGCGGCGCGCTGGTGCTGCTCGGTCTCGCGAGTCAATTCGACGACGCGCGCACGGCGCTGGTGCGCGAGGTGGCGGGTCGCGCTTCAAGCGCCATGGAGAACGCGCGGCTGTATACGGCCGTGCAGGACGCCGACCGGCGCAAGAACCAGTTCCTGGCGATGCTCGCGCACGAGTTGCGCAATCCCCTCGCCCCGATTCGCAACGCGGTGCACATCATGCACGGTGGGGACGTCACCCTGTCGACCATGCACTGGGCGCGCGACGTGATCGGCCGGCAGGCGGATCACATGGGACGGCTCATCGATGACTTGCTCGACGTCTCACGCATCGTCCAGGGCAAGGTGGTAGTCAAGCCCGAAAAGTTAAGTCTGGCTTCGCTGATAGACCGCTCGGTGGAGGCAAGCGCGCCGAAGGCCAGCGGCCGGGGTCAGGAGCTCCTGGTTGAATTGCCGGAAGAGCCTATCGAGCTGAATGGCGACGCGGTGCGACTCGCGCAGGTGCTGTCCAACCTGATCAACAATGCCTGCAAATTTTCCGGCCCGGGCACGCGCATCATCTTGAGTGCTGCCTTTGCCGACGTTGAAGTGAAAATCTCCGTGAAGGATGAGGGCGCGGGCATTGATCCGGCTTTTCTGCCGCACATCTTCGACCTGTTCGCGCAGGCCGACCAATCATTGGACCGCTCGCAGGGTGGCTTGGGTATCGGTCTGACCTTGGTCAAGCACCTGGTCGAACTCCACGGCGGGCGGGTTACGGCGCGCAGCGACGGCGTGGGGAAGGGTGCCGAGATGATCGTCTACCTGCCCGCCAGGCGGGTCTCGGTCGTGCCGACCGAGGTGGACTCGCCCGTGGCGCGTGCCCCCTTGCCGAGCGACAAGTCGCCATCGCGCGTCCTGGTCGTCGACGACCTGGCGGCTTCCGCCGAGTCGCTCATGATGCTGCTCGAAATGGAAGGCTTTGAAGTCAGGACCGCCAGCGAGGGCATGGCGGCCCTCAAGATCGCCGAGGACTTCCGGCCAGACGTCGTACTGCTTGACATCGGGTTGCCCGGCATGAACGGGTTCGAGGTGGCGCACCGGCTGCGGACCCAGCCCGAGTCCTGCGATGCCCTGTTGATCGCGCTCACAGGCTACGGCGAGGCGGAAAGCCGGACGCGGTCCGTGCAGGCCGGCTTCGACTTTCATATGGTGAAGCCGGCCGACGTGAACCTGCTGTTGTCCATGCTCGCCAATCCGCAACGCGCGCGCAAGCCAAAACCGGTCTGAGCCCCCAGAAGTGCAGGGGCCCCGCTGCTACAATCGCCGCACTCGCAGGAGAGGTGGATGAGCGGTTTAAGTCGCACGCCTGGAAAGCGTGTGAGGGTTAATAGCCCTCCGCGGGTTCGAATCCCGCCCTCTCCGCCAAATGGCAAAGCCCAATGCGACAGTCGGTTCGCATTCGTGGTTGGTCCATAAAACCAAATCCCCGGTCAAGCATCAGGTTCTCCTGAGAACCCATTCGATGGTTCTTCGCTGCTCCGACATCGCGCTGACCCCGCTCAAGCCCGCCACCACCTGGAAGTAGTGCCTCAAAGGCGTCTGATTTAGACAGTCTATTGGGGAGGCGCGCGCGAATCGCACGAGGCCCTGACCCCTGAATTCACTGGCTCAAGCCAACTTTCCACTGGCGGGTAGATCGCTTTCGTGAGTCTCAGCAGCGCCCGACTGTGCCCGACTGTTGCATACTTGCCTCACTATCTAGACTGTCTAAGTTACTAATTTGACTGTCTAAGTCACTGTCCAATACAATTTAGACAGACTACCGATGAGGCCAACTTGTTGAACAGCAAAGAGGTATTGGAAAGGACAGGCATCTCGCGGGCGACTCTCAACAACTACATCAGTTGCGGTTTGGTGCCCAAACCCGATGTCCTGCCCCCGCAGCCCGCAGACGGCGCCGCGCCACGCATCGGCTACTTTGCCGACGACGTGGTCGCGCGCATCGAACAAATCCAGAGTCTCAAACGCGAGGGCTGGAGCATCACGCGTATCACCGAGCACTTCGGCGGAACTTCAACCCCGGCCGCTGCGAGAGGGGAGTTCGTTGCCCAGCCTTTGGCCCAACCATCAACGTACGGCGCACAGGGGCCACAAGGTGCGCAGCATGCATCCCCGTCGCTGACCTTCGGCGACATCATTGAGCCCGCCTATTTGGTCGACAACCACTTCCAGGTCGTTTGGCTAAATGACGCTGCCGGCGGGGAGCGGGCGGCGATCCCGGTTCCGGGCGGTGCACAAACGCAAAACGTATTCCGCTTCCTGATACAAGGGGCGCGGAACCACCCGGCTGCTGACGCGATCCTCCGATTGCACATCGGGCTCGCCCGGCAGAGTGGCGCGACCCTCGCCGATGTTCGCCTGGGTGTGGCCGAGCAGCACGTCCAGGCGATCGAAGACCTGTACCGCAGCGCCGATTCGTTTCACTTGCCGATGGTCGTCCGGGCACGGGTGAGCGCCCCAGCTGCGGCGCAGCCGCTCTTTCTTTACGCGCTGACCTTGCGCGAAGGCACTCTGTTCGTCTACTTGAGGGGAGAGTCGGAGTTTCACGGCCCACTGACAGCGCAGCCCGAACTGCCGATCGTCGCGCACCAGGCTCAGCGCGACCCCGCCCTGACGCCAGTCGCGGTCGTGGTGTGCAGCTTGGAGAACGGCGCGCGCTTGTGGTCCGAGTTGCCGCCCGAAGAATACTTCGAGCTGATCAACGACATCTGGCTGGCCCTCGATCCGATCTTTCGGCGCCACCACGGCACCCAGGGCAAACACCCTCGCGAAGGCATGGTCTGCCACTTCGTTCCGCGATCGGATTCGAACTACCTATGGAATGCAGTCGCCTCGGCCCACGCCGTGCGAGAGGCCATGCGCGGCCTCAGCCGAGCCTGGCAAGAACGCAAGGGTTGGCCCAGCGAGTTGGCGATGAACACTGGCATCGTGGAGGGCCAGGAATGGTTGGGAACGCTCCGCCCGGGGGCCCACGCCGAGTTCAGCGCGCAGGGCGATGCCGTCGCCCAGGCCGCGCAGCTTTCCGACGTTTCACGCGCGGGGGCCGTGTGGGTTACACGCCAGCTTCTGGGCAAGCTCAGTCCGGCTGAGCGCGAGCGTTTGAAGTACGGCGTGTGGCGCAAGGACCGGCAGGGCCGTGACGCGTTCATCGCCCGCATGTTCTCCCGCGTCGAAAACATTGTCGACGCTGAAGGCGCGAATGGTCTGCAGTTCGCCGCCATTGCCCGCCTGCCGGTCACCGAACTAGTCCATGTCATCGCCGATTCCGGCGCGAGTACCGGCGGCGCCTTCGCGCAGCCGTCCGAATAACCGTTCAGCGAGAGGCCACCCCATGCGCTGGTTCAAACCCAACCTTCGAGGCAGCATCCATGCGCTGTTTTCCTCGAGCTTTCCCACCGGCCATGCCGCAGAACTCGGAGAAATCGGAATGGAAGACATTCGTGAATCGATGCTGGCGCTGCTCGCCGAAGTCGGCGAGCAGCGGGCGCCACACGTGACGCGCCGCGTGCGCTACGCGCCGGACGTCCACTCGTTGTGGTATCTGCGGGGAGACCTGATGGCGGTGCTGGCCAGCGTGCAGGGTGAGGCCGTCGCGCGCGAAAAAATCGTGGCGCTGTCCCAGCTCTTTGAAGGGATACTGCCGGAGGGCCTCAGGTCGCGCCCGAGCCCGCTCAATCCAATCAGCAAGGCTTGAGCGGCGCTGCCTTCAGGCTGCCCGCGTCCCCTGAACCATCTTCATCGCCGAGCCGATCAGCGCCGAGACCTCGCTCATGTTGCTCGGTACGATGAGCGTCGTTGTCGCGTCAGCTGCGACCTTGCTATAGGCATCGACGGCCCGTTCGGCAACCTTCAGCTGGACGGCCTGCTCGCCACCGGGCTGGCGGATGGCCGCGGCAATCCGCTCGATCGCGCCCGCCGTGGCGTCGGCCACCGCGGTGATGGCGCTGGCCTCGCCCTGTGCCTTGTTGATCGCGGCCTGTTTCTCACCTTCGGATCGGGCAATGAAGGCTTCGCGCTCGCCTGTGGCGATGTTGATCTGCTCCTGCCGGCGGCCTTCCGACGCGGCGATCAGCGCGCGCTTCTCACGCTCCGCGGTGATCTGCGCTTGCATCGCGTGCAGGATTTCCTTCGGTGGTG
>JBKJTX010000478.1:0-3245 GCA_046590315.1 Ramlibacter sp.
GCTTGCCGCCTGAAGCGGTGCAACGGCTGGAGAAGTTTTTCGACTTCGCCGTCGTCGAGGCCGAACGTGACGTGATCCGCCAGGACGAGTACGGCAACTTCATGATCGTTCTGCTGACCGGCACCATCGCCGTGGACCGGCTCCAGCCGTGGGGCGAGCGACTGCGACTCACTGAAACGCGGCCCGGCGATATCCTGGGCGAGATGTCGCTCCTGGACAGCGGCATGCGCTTCTCGGTGTGCTCCACGCTCACTGAATGCGAAATCGCCGTGCTGGGTACCGAAGCCATGGACGAGATGATGAAATCGGACCCGCAGCTGGCCGCGGGCCTGATCGCGCTGTTGGCGCGCAGGCTGTCGATGCGCTTACGCGTCGTCGGAGCACGGCTCTCAGAGCATCGCCTCAAATGAATGCAACGTTAGTGAAGGACCGCCATGGAACGCGATCAGGCCAGTAAATTCATCAACGACCTGTTAAAGCTCATGGTCAGCCGCAGCGGCAGCGACCTGTTCATCACCGGCGACTTTCCGCCGGCGATCAAGGTCGACGGCAAGGTCACCAAGGTCTCGCCGCAGCCGCTGAATGCCAGCCACACCTTGGCATTGGCCCGATCGATCATGAACGACAAGCAGGCCGCCGAATTCGAGCGCACCAAGGAGTGCAATTTCGCGATCTCGCCGCCCGGCATCGGGCGCTTTCGAGTGAACGCGTTCGTGCAGCAGGGCAAGGTGGGGATGGTGCTGCGGGTGATCCCGCAGATTCTGCCGACCATCGACGGCCTGGGCGTGCCGCAGGTCTTGAAGGAAGTGGTGATGTCCAAGCGCGGGCTCACTATTTTGGTGGGCTCTACCGGCTCGGGCAAGTCGACGACGCTGGCGGCCATGGTCGACTGGCGCAACGAGAACTCGCAGGGCCACATCATCACCATCGAAGACCCGGTAGAGTTCGTGCACCCACACAAGAACTGCGTCGTTTCGCAGCGCGAAGTGGGGCTGGACACCGACAGCTGGGAGGCCGCCCTGAAGAACACGCTGCGCCAGGCGCCGGCCGTGATCCTGATGGGCGAAATCCGCGACCGCGAGACCATGGAACACGCCATTGCCTTCGCCGAAACCGGTCACTTGTGCCTGGCCACGCTGCACGCGAACAGCGCTAACCAGGCGCTGGACCGGGTGATCAACTTCTTCCCGGAAGAGCGACGCGCCCAGTTGCTGATGGACCTGTCGCTGAATCTGAAGGCCTTCATCTCGCAGCGCCTGGTGCCCAAGCAGGACGGCAAGGGACGCGGTGCTGCCGTCGAGATCATGCTGAACACGCCGCTCGTGTCTGACCTGATCTTCAAGGGCGATGTTTCCGAGATCAAGGAGATCATGAAGAAGAGCCGCAACCTGGGCATGCAGACGTTCGACCAGGCGCTTTTCGACATGTACGAGAGCAACATCATCACTTACGAAGACGCGCTGCGAAACGCCGACTCAGTGAACGACCTGCGCCTGCAAATCAAGCTCAACAGCCAGCGCGCGAAGAGTTCGGACCTGTCGGCCGGCACCGAACATTTCGCAATCGTTTAACTTCAAAAACGCTGCGCGTTTTTGAAGTTGGTTTGATCAGTTAAAAAAGGCCGGGGGACCCGGCTTTTTTAATGGGCGTTCACGCTGCGCGCTGCTTCGCGTGAACGGGGTGCCCCTGCGGGGGTTTGCACGCGGCGCAAAGGTGATTTGCGGTGGTGGGGGTTTCCGTGGTGCGACGGGAGCCTCAGAGTCGGGTTTTCTTCTGGAGAACCTCCATGCCCTATGTCCGCATCGAACTGCCGCCCGTCATCGCCCGCGAAGACGCTCACCGTATCGGCGATGCCGTGCACCTGGCGATGGTCGAAACCATCGCCGTTCCGATCGACGACAAGTTCCAGGTGATCACGCAGCATCCGGCTGGCGCCATCGTGTGCACGCCGGAATACCTGGGCGTGAAGCACACCGCGCGCGCTCTCTTCATCCAGATCTTCCTGGCGCCCGGCCGCACGCTTCAGCAGAAGCGGGCGTTGTACGCCAAGATTGCCAAGGACGTGTCGCACGCGGCGGATGTCAGCCCCTCCGACGTGCTCATCAGCCTGGTGGAAACGCTGCGGGAGAACTGGTCCTTCGGCGACGGTGTCGCCCACTACACGCTGTGACGGACCCTAAAATTGCGCTTCACACCCAGGAGTAGAGCGCATGGCATCGACCAACCCCAAGACCTACGAAACCTCGCCTTCGCGTCAGGTCGCCTTTCTCGGCCTCGGCGTGATGGGCTTTCCCATGGCCGGGCATCTCGCCTTGGCTGGGCATGATGTCAAGGTCTTCAACCGCAGCGCGGCCAAAGCGCGAGCCTGGACTGGCGAGTTCAAAGGCGCTGCGGCGCCGACGCCGCGCGAGGCCGCAGACGGGCGCGACATCGTCTTTTGCTGCGTTGGTAACGACGACGATCTGCGCTCGGTCGTGCTGGGGCCCGACGGCGCCTTCGCGGGCATGAAGCGCGGCGGGGTGTTTGTCGATCACACCACGGCGTCAGCCGATGTCGCCCGCGAACTGTCGGCGCAAGCCAAGACGCTTGGCCTGCAGTTTGTCGACGCCCCCGTCTCCGGCGGCCAGGCGGGCGCGCAGAACGGGATGCTCACCGTGATGTGCGGCGGCGATTCCGCTGCCTTCGAGACGGCCAAGCCGGTAGCCATGTCTTTCTCGCGCGCTTTCGCGCTGCTCGGCGAGAGCGGCGCCGGACAACTCGCGAAGATGGTCAACCAGATCGCCATCGCCGGTTTGGTGCAGGGCTTGTCCGAAGCGATCGCGTTTGGCCAGAAGGCCGGGCTCGACATGGCGCAGGTGCTGGACGTGATTGGCAAGGGCGCGGCCCAGAGCTGGCAGATGGACAACCGCGGCAAAACCATGATCGAAGGCAAGTTCGACTTTGGTTTCGCGGTCGATTGGATGCGCAAGGATCTGGGGCTGGTGCTCGGCGAAGCCAAGCGCAACGGGGCGCGGCTGCCGGTCACGGCGCTGGTGGATCAGTTCTATGCCGACGTGCAGCAGATGGGCGGGCGCCGCTGGGATACGTCCAGCCTGATCCAGCGGTTGAAGTAAGGCCTATCGGCGAGCGCTTGCGGGCGCCAAAGGCGGCAGCGCCGTCGGCGCAACCGTGGAGGGTGCGGCCGCCGCGCCCGGGGTGGCGACGGGCGCCGGCCAACTGGCCAAGATGGTGAACCAGATCTGCAT
>JBKJTX010000482.1:0-3127 GCA_046590315.1 Ramlibacter sp.
CCGACGCGCCCTGCATGGCGGTCTGCCCGGTCAATTGCTTTTATCGCACGGACGAAGGCGTCGTGCTGCACGACAAGGATGTTTGCATCGGCTGCGGCTACTGCAGCTACGCCTGCCCGTTCGGCGCACCGCAGTTTCCCGCCTCCGGCTCGTTCGGCGTGCGCGGCAAGATGGACAAGTGCACCTTCTGCGCCGGCGGCCCTGAGGCCAACGGTTCGCAGGCGGAGTTCGAGAAGTACGGGCGCAACCGCCTGGCCGAGGGCAAGCTGCCGGCTTGCGCCGAGATGTGTTCGACCAAGGCACTGCTCGCCGGCGACGGCGATGTCGTCGCCGACATCCTTCGCAACCGCGTGCTCAAGCGCGGCAAGGGCGCCGAGGCTTGGGGCTGGGGCACGGCCTACGGCTCCAAGCAGGCCGGCCAACCGCCGGGAGGCAAGTCATGAGGCGCGTCGGCGTCATCATCTCGACGCTCACGCTGCTCGCGGCCTGCACCGATCAGCCGCAGACGATCAGCAGCGGCAATCGAGCGGACACGGCAGCCTTCCAGGGCACCGGAATGCCATTTGCGGCGCCCGGCTGGAAACAGGGTGACAAGACCAGCTGGGAGCAGCACCTGAAGACTCGCACCCAGATGGGCCAGAACGACTACAACAAGGTTGACTGAGGCCGTGACGATGCTGCGCTCGCTTTTGTTGTCCTGCTCATTCGCTGTTTCGCTGGGCGTCATGGCGCAAGCGCAACCGGCCACGAAACACGACGAACCGCCCCCCGCCGCCCGCGGCATCCAGAGCCAGAACATTCTGGAGGTCAAGCCCGAGGTCAAACCCGACGCGAGCTCCGACCCGAAGTACCTGCAGCAGAACAACGCCGAGCGCAACCGGGTGCAGCCCGGAAACAATGCGCCGATGTGGCGCGGTGCCGCCGCCGGCGTGGAAGGCTTCACCAGCTATCCCAAGAGCGAAGCGCCCGAGGCGGGCATCCTGATCCAGGCGCCCGTGCAGTATCCGGGCTCGCGCATGACGACTGCGGGCGAAGCCTGGCGGCAGGTCCGCAACAACTGGCTTATTCCGTACGGTGGCGCGCTGTTCCTGATCACGCTGGGTGCGCTGGCCATTTTTTACTTCACACGCGGGCCGGTCGGACATCACGCAGTGGGCGAGGGGCGGCACAAGATCGAGCGCTTCACACCGTTCGAGCGCTCGGCCCATTGGTCCAACGCGATCGCTTTTTCTATCCTGGCGATTTCCGGGTTGGTGATGGGCTGGGGCAAGTTCATTCTGCTTCCCCTGATGGGTGGCACGCTGTTCGGCCCGCTCACCTACATCCTGAAGACGCTGCACAACTTCGCGGGGCCTGTGTTCGCGGTATCCATCGTCATCATGTTCTTCACCTTCTTGCGCGACAACTGGCCACAGCGCGGCGACCTGCACTGGCTGCTCAAGGGTGGTGGCCTGCTTGGCAAGTCGCAGGAAGAGCCGCCCTCGCACCGCTTCAACGCGGGCGAGAAGCTCGTGTTCTGGGGCGGCATGCTGCTGCTGGGATTCTTCGTCGTGGCCTCGGGCCTGGTGATGGACAAGCTCATCCCCAACCTAATCTACGAGCGCAGCACCATGCAGGTGGCGCACATGGTGCACAGCGTTTCGACGGTGCTGATGATGTGCGTGTTTGCCGCGCACATCTACATCGGCACCATCGGCATGAAGGGCGCCTACAAGGCCATGCGCCGCGGCTGGGTCGGCGACGAATGGGCCAAGGAACACCATGCCTATTGGTATGAAGACATCGCGGCCGGCAAGATTCCCGCTCAGCGCAGCCAGCAGGCGGTCGTCGCCGCCGCCGATGCCGAATCCGTTCGACCTGCATGACATGCGTCAGGAGAAACGAAACATGAAAAAGCTTTTGGCACCGCTCGCGATGGCCACGGTGATGGCCATGACCTTCGGCTCGGCGCTGGCCAAGCTGCCTCCGCTTGATGACGCTGCCAAAGCGAAGGCCGCCGAGGCTGCGGCGAAGACCGCATGGCAGGGCAAGGTCGACGCGTGGCAGACGTGCAAGGTGCAGGACAAGGTGGCCGCGTATTACCAGAAGACCGCAGCCAAGAGTTCGGCAGCCAAGGATGCAAAGCCGGCGACGGCCGCAGCGAGCGCGACTGCGGTCACTGCCCAACTCGCGCCCTCAATGGCTGCCGCAGCCTCAGCGGCTTCAGCAGTCGCCGGCACTCCTGTCGCCGCCGTGCCGCTCACGCCTTGCGCCGACCCCGGCCCCTTCGCCTACAACCCGCCGGAGCAGAAGCCCCTTGAGGCCTCGGGCGCCCACTCGCCCGCCGGCAACGCCACCAGCCCACCCAGCGTGCGCGCCGAGTCGGCGCAGATGGCGCCGGCCAAGAAGTAGTCGACTTCTCGTTGCCTCTTCCTCGTCTTACCGAAGCCCGCGCCGCGCTGACGCGCGAGATCGAAACTGTCAACGAACACGGCGAGCGCGGCACCACTTCCATTCCTGCTGAACGACCGCTCACGGTCTACGTCGACAACCGCGAACTGGTCACCCTCATGACACTGGGGGCGCGTCCCGAATGGCTGGTGCTCGGGTACCTCCGCAACCAGCGCCTGGTGCGCGCGGCGGAGGAAGTGCAGGCTATCACTGTCGATTGGGAGGTCGGCGCAGCGGCGGTCAAAACGCACTCGGGCATTCATCGCCTCGAAGAGAAAACCGCACGCAAGACCGTCACGACCGGTTGCGGCCAGGGCAGCGTGTTCGGCGGCCTCATGGATGAAATTGAGTCGATCCGGCTTCCAGCCACCGCCGCCATTACGCAAGGCCAGCTTTACGGCATCCTGAATGCGATCCGCTTGCAGGAGAGCACGTACAAGTCGTCAGGATCGGTGCACGGCTGCGCGCTCTTTGAAGGCGAGCAGATGCTGATGTTCGTCGAGGACGTCGGCCGCCACAACGCCATCGACACCATCGCGGGGTGGATGTGGATGCAAGATGGAGCGCCCAAGCTCCCCGCGACGACAGACAAGGTTTTCTACACGACGGGTCGGCTCACCAGCGAAATGGTCATCAAGTCTGCGCAGATGGGCGTTCCCATCGTCGTGTCACGCAGCGGCATCACCCAGATGGGCCA
>JBKJTX010000218.1:0-2795 GCA_046590315.1 Ramlibacter sp.
ATCAACTGCGCCGCGTGTTGGTAGACGAGGCGGGCTTGGCCGATCAGGTCCAGGCTGATGTTGGCCAGGGCAATGTCTTCTTCCAGCACTGGCCCATGACCGCACCATTCGGCGTTGCGCTGGCCCAGGACCAACGCGTTGTCGGCGAGATGCAGCAGGTAGTCAGTGGGGGCCGGCGCACCCATCACATGTGCCCGACTTCGTCCGGGATCTCGTAGAAGCTGGGATGCCGGTAGATCTTGTCGGCCGCGGGCTCGAAGAACTCCGCTTTGTCGTCCGGTGCGCTGGCAGTGATGGCGCCCGACGGGACGACCCAGATGCTCACGCCTTCCATGCGACGGGTGTACACATCGCGGGCCATTTGCAACGCGTGCTGCGCGTCACTCGCGTGCAGGCTGCCGCAATGCTTGTGTTCCAGGCCCTGCTTGGACCGGAGGAAGACTTCCCACAGCGGCCACTCGCGTTGAATTGCCCCCTCTCCCGCTTGCGGGAGAGGGTTGGGGTGAGGGCTGTGTGTCATGCTGCCTCCTTCAATGCGCGCGCCTTCTGCTTACGCGCATGCGCCAGCGCGGCGTCGCGCACCCATTGACCGTCCTCATGCGCCTTCACGCGCGTGGCGAGGCGCTCCTTGTTGCAGGGACCGTTGCCATTGACCACGGCCCAGAAATCGTCCCAGTCGATCGCGCCGTAGTCGTGGTGCTGGCGTTCTTCGTTCCACTTCAGGTCAGGGTCGGGCAAGGACACGCCGAGAATCTTCGCTTGCGGCACCGTGGCGTCAACGAACTTCTGTCGCAGATCGTCGTTGCTGATGCGCTTGATGCCCCAGCGCATGCCGAGCGCGCTGTTGGGGCTGTTGGCGTCCGGCGGACCGAACATCGCGAGCACGGGCCACCACCAACGGTTCACTGCGTCCTGCACCATGTCGCGCTGGGCCTGTGTGCCCTTCATCAACTGCATCAGGCTCTCGAAGCCTTGGCGTTGATGGAAGCTTTCTTCCTTGCAGATGCGGATCATCGCGCGGGCGTAGGGGCCGTAAGAGCAACGGCAAATCGGCACCTGGTTCATGATCGCGGCGCCGTCGACCAGCCAGCCGATCACGCCCATGTCGGCCCAGGTGAGGGTGGGGTAGTTGAAGATCGAGCTGTACTTGGCTTTGCCCGTGTGCAGTGCATCGAGCAATTGGTCGCGGCTCACGCCCAGCGTTTCCGCGGCCGAATAGAGATAGAGGCCGTGTCCCCCCTCGTCCTGCACTTTGGCCAGCAGAATGGCTTTGCGTTTGAGCGAGGGCGCGCGTGAAATCCAGTTGCCTTCGGGCTGCATGCCGACGATCTCGCTATGCGCATGCTGGCTAATCTGCCGCACCAGCGTCTTGCGGTAGGCCTCGGGCATCCAGTCCTGTGGTTCGATCTTGCGATCGCCGTCGATCTTGGCGTCGAAACTGGCTTGCAACGCTTCGTCGACTGCGGCCTCAGGGCCCGGCACGGCTTTCAGTGCCGCCCGCTCCGAATCGGGCAAATCCATGGCTTGGGTGTACATGCCGTCAAGTATAACAATTAGCCGACCGAGCGGTCGGCTAATTAGGATCAACCGCCCGATTCGAGCGTCTGGGCCTTGCCGCGACCTCGGCCGAGAACCTGCAGCAGTTGAGGCAGTGCTGCTTGCAGCGCCGGCTTCAGGGAATGGGGCGGATTGATCACGAACATGCCGCTCGCGGTCAGTCCCTGACCCCGCTCCTCCTCGCCCGGAACATTGCGCTCTTCGTCCTGGCCGATCGCCAGCGTCGCGTGCACCCAGGATTTGCCGGCCTGATTCGTTAGCGTCTTCAAACGGCGCGGCAGCTCGTGCGCCTCCGGGCGCGGAATCACCGGGTACCAGATCACGTAGGTGCCGGTTGGGAACCGCTTGAGGCTGTCCTGTATGCAGGCGCTCACTTTGGGGTAGTCGCTCTTGATCTCATAGCTCGGATCGATCAACACCAGCGCCCGGCGCGAGGGCGGGGGCAGGAAGGCCTTCAGTCCCTCGAAGCCATCGGCCCGCGCCACGGCCACCTGCCGGCCGGCCTGAAGCTGGGCGATGTTGGCGGCCAGCGCCTTGCTGTCCGTCGGGTGCATTTCGAACAGCTTGAGCTTGTCCCGAGCTTCCTGGCGCAGTAGCTGCTGGATGATGAACGGGGAACCCGGATAGATCTTCAGCTGCCCGTCCGGGTTGAAACCAGCGATGGTCTCGATGTAGTCCTGGATCAGGGGCGCTACGTCTTTGATAGCAACCCTGGAAGTGTCGGCGGGCGCCAGCGCGCCAAACAACTTCATCACGCCGTCGACGGACTCGCCCGAGGTGCCCGCATAGTCACCGTCCAGACGGTACAGGCCGGCGCCCGCATGGGTGTCCACGACCATCAGTGCAGCGTCTTTCTGGGTGAGATGCCGCAGGATCGCGATCAGCATCGTGTGCTTGATCACATCGGCGTGGTTGCCGGCGTGGAAACCGTGTCGATAGCTGAACATGCGGGGATGGTAACCGCGCCTCAGGGCCTCCCGAGAATGCGCGTTGTCCCAAGTCGTTGATTCTTCGTATAATCTAGGGCTCTGCAGCGCCTTGTGGCCCCGCGTCAGGTATTCGGAGGGAAAACGACACTACGTTTTCCCCACGATAAAACCCACCTAAGAGATCCCCGTCAGAGGGAAACCGACCGTGGAAAAGGGCCCACCAAACCATTCTCGAAAGAGTACTCATGAAAACGTTCAGCGCGAAACCCGCTGACGTGACGCACGAGTGGTTTGGTGGGCCCTTTTCCA
>JBKJTX010000250.1:0-6491 GCA_046590315.1 Ramlibacter sp.
GAAAACGCTGCGCGTTTTCAGAGTGGTCTGAATCGATGAAGAAGGCCGGGCAAAGCCCGGCTTTCTTCATGGTGTGTTCGGGCTGCGCGTTGCTTCGCGCGAACGGTGCCCCTGCGGGGGACTGAAACCCCCCCCCATCCTTTCGTGGTACATTTCTGCCGCTGCGCGCAGACGTAGTACGAATAACAGTTGACTCGGGGGGTTTATGAAATTCCAAGTGCATGTATCGCTGAGCGGGCGGACCGGAGTTGCCCGCGTTCTGGTGGGCTGCCTTTGGGGGCTGCTTGCTGGGTGCGCTGCGATGGTAGAAACCACGCCTGCCCAACTCTCGCGGGCTTCACCGACCCAACCTGTTCGCGAAGTGGTGATGAGCCGGCCGGCCAACATCAAGCTCGCTACTGGCTACAGCCGTGAACTGGCCGCAGGCAGTCGATGGCAGTTCGCAGGAACCATTGCACAAGGTGACGTGTACAGACCGCCCATCGGCTCTGTTTTCAGCATCGAAGGCCACCATGTGCACGAAGCCTATCTCGTGATTCGCGAGAACCGGCTGCAAGGCTTCTATCTCCCGGGCGAGTCACGCTACTCGCCGCTTGTCCCCTCCCTCCCACTCTCGCTAGGAACATACCCATGAAAAGAAATTTCCTCAAATTTGCAGCCGCCGTCATTGCCATTGGCGTTCTCGCCGGCTGCGCGACCGGTGTCAAATATGAACAGGCCGCAGCATCCATTCCCAGCCTCAAGGCTGGCGAAGGACGCGTCTATTTCCTGCGTTCATCGTCCATGGTCGGCGCGGCGGTGCAGCCGGACATCAAACTCAATGGCAACGTCGTAGGCACATCCAAGCCAGGCGGCTTCTTTTACGTGGACCGTCCAGCCGGCAACTACACAGCGAGTGCGGCCACCGAAACCGAGAAGGTGGCGACCTTCTCGTTGCAGGCAGGCGAGACCAAGTATTTGCGCACATCGCCGTCGTTCGGCATCATCGTCGGCCGCATTGTGGTCGAACTCGAGACGCCGGAGAAAGCCAAGGCCGAATTACCTTCGCTCAGCTACACCGGCAAGTAAGCGTCACGTCCGCAAGGGGCTGAGCTGATGGTCTAGCGCAGCGCCTTGTCCTTGGGCAACTCATCCCGGAAACACATACAACAGCGCCGCCGTCATCACGACGTAGCGCAGAAACTTTCCGATCAGCATGTAGCCCACGCAGGGCCAGAAAGACAGCCGAAGCCAGCCCGCAACGGCACACAACGGGTCGCCCACGAGCGGCAGCCAGGCAAGCAGACAGGCCTTGGGGCCCAGTCGCTGCAACCAGTCGATCGCCTTGACATGCGATTTGCTGTGGCCGTACTTGTCGACGACCTGGTGCGCGCCATAGCCCATCCACCAATCCACGGCGCCGCCGAGCGTGTTGCCGGCGGTGGCGACGAAGATGGCGGGCCAGAAGAGATCAGGATTGAGCTTGAGCAGGCCGAAGAGGGCGGGCTCCGACCCGACAGGCAACAGTGTCGCCGAGATGAATGCAGCGACGAAGAGCGTGCTCAGCCCGTAGCGGGGCAGGGCCAGCAGCGCCAGCAGGGGTTCAAACCAAGACATGCGGAATATTAGTTTGGCAAGCGCCGCGAACATGTAGGCGCATACGCAGTTTTTATTTCAGACGCTGAAATCGCGCGAGCATACAATCGTGCCTCATTTTTGAGCAGTCTCAGTTCCTCCCCCATGAACATCGGCCCCCACCATCTGGCGAACAATTTGTTCGCCGCGCCGATGGCGGGCGTGACCGACCGGCCGTTTCGCCAGCTATGCCGCAGCCTGGGCGCGGGCTACGCCGTGAGCGAGATGGTCACTTCGCGGCGGGAGTTGTGGACCAGCCTCAAGACTTCGCGGCGCGCCAATCATGAGGGCGAACCGGGGCCGATCGCCGTGCAGATCGCCGGCACTGACGCTGCCATGATGGCCGAGGCTGCGGCGTACAACGTCGACCGCGGCGCCCAGATCATCGACATCAACATGGGTTGCCCGGCCAAGAAGGTCTGCAACAAGTGGGCCGGCTCCGCGCTGATGCAGGACGAGCCACTGGCGTTGGCGATCGTGACTGCCGTCGTGCAGACCTGCGCGCCGCGCGGCGTACCGGTGACCTTGAAGATGCGCACTGGCTGGTGCCAGGCGCACCAGAATGCGGTGGTGCTCGCCCGCGCTTTCGAGGGCGCTGGCGTGCAAATGCTCACGGTACATGGGCGCACCCGCGAGCAGGGCTACAAGGGTCACGCCGAATACGACACGATCGCCGCCGTGAAATCCGCGGTACGCATACCGGTGGTGGCTAACGGCGACATCTTGTCGCCCGAGAAGGCGCGAGAGGTGCTCGCCTACACGCGGGCCGACGCGATCATGATTGGTCGTGCCGCTCAGGGACGGCCGTGGATATTCCGCGAGGTGGCGCACTACCTCGCGACTGGCGAACACCTCGCGCCGCCGCTGGTCGTCGAAGTCCGCCGCCTGCTGCTGGACCACCTGAAGGATCACTACGGCCTCTATGGGGAGTTCACCGGTGTGCGCAGCGCCCGCAAGCACATTGCCTGGTACGTAAAGGGCTTGCCGGGTGCGCCGGCTTTTCGCGATCGCATGAACCTCATCGAGGACTGCGATGCGCAACTCGGCGCGGTGGCGGATTTCATGGACGAACTGGCGGCCGCTACGGATCGCATGCCAGCGGCACAGGCGATTGCAGCGGACGAGGAAGAACAAGCCGTGGAGGCGAAGTGAGCAAAAAGCACATCGAAGAATGCGTTCGAGCCAGCCTGGAAGGGTACTTCCGGGACCTGCGAGGGACAGAACCTGACGGCATGTACGAGATGCTGGTCAAGGCGGTGGAGAAGCCGCTGCTCGAAGTGGTGATGGCCAAGGCCGAACAGAACCAGTCGAAGGCCGCGGAATGGCTGGGACTGAACCGCAACACGCTGCGCAAGAAACTTGTCGAACACCGACTTCTCAAATAATTAACCTTGCGGGACAGACCTTCAGCTCTGTCCCCAACTGATCATGCAAGCACTCATCTCCGTCTCCGACAAGACCGGCATCGTCGAATTGGCGCAGGCCCTGCATGGCCTGGGCATCCGCCTGATCTCTACCGGCGGCACCGCCAAACTGCTTGCCGATCAGGGTTTGCCGGTAGCGGAGGTGGCCCAAGTGACCGAATTTCCCGAGATGCTGGATGGGCGAGTGAAGACACTGCACCCCAAGGTGCACGGCGGTCTGCTGGCGCGGCGTGAGCTGCCCGAGCACATGGCGGCGCTCAAGGCGCACGGCATCGACACCATCGACTTGTTGGTGGTCAACCTCTACCCCTTCGAGGCCACCGTCGCCAAACCCGGCTGTTCGTTGGAAGACGCCATCGAGAACATTGACATCGGTGGGCCCGCAATGGTGCGTTCCGCCGCCAAGAACTGGAAAGACGTTGGCGTTTTGACCGACGCATCGCAGTACGCCCTCGTGCTGGACGAACTCAAGACCCACGGCAAGCTGTCGGACAAGACACGCTTTGCCCTCGCCGTCGCGGCTTTCAATCGCATTAGCAACTATGACGCGGCGATCAGCGACTACCTCTCCAGCATCCAGGAGGACGGTGCACGCAGCCCGTTTCCGGCGCAGACCAACGGCCGATTCGTCAAGTTACAGGATCTGCGCTACGGCGAGAACCCGCATCAGCAAGCCGCTTTTTACCGCGATCTCCACCCGGCACCGGGTTCGCTGGTGACGGCGACGCAGCTGCAAGGCAAAGAACTCTCGTACAACAACATCGCCGACGCCGACGCGGCCTGGGAGTGCGTGAAGAGCTTCAGCGAGCCCGCCTGCGTGATCGTGAAGCACGCCAACCCTTGCGGGGTCGCGATCGGCAAGAATTCGCTGGAGGCTTATTCGAAGGCGTTCAAGACGGATCCGACTTCTGCGTTCGGCGGCATCATCGCCTTCAACCGCACGCTTGACGCCGAGGCGGCGCAGGCGGTATCCAAGCAGTTTGTCGAGGTGTTGATGGCGCCGGACTTCGCGCCCGAGGCGATCGAAGTGCTCAAGGCCAAAGCGAACGTGCGTGTCCTGCGCATCGCACTGCCGCCCGGCGGCGCCTCGGCCTCCGACAACGGCCGCAACGCGATGGACGTGAAGCGCGTGGGCTCGGGACTCTTGATGCAGACGGCCGACAACCGCGAACTGACCCTCGGCGAGATGAAGGTCGTCACAAAAAAGCAACCGACTCAGGAACAATTGCAGGATCTGCTCTTTGCCTGGAAGGTCACCAAGTACGTCAAGTCCAACGCCATCGTCTTTTGCAAGGGCGGCATGACCATGGGCGTGGGTGCCGGCCAGATGAGCCGGTTGGACTCCGCCCGCATCGCCAGCATCAAGGCGCAGCACGCCGGGCTCTCGCTTGCGGGGACTGCCGTGGCCAGCGATGCGTTCTTTCCGTTCCGTGACGGCCTCGACGTGGTGGTGGAGGCCGGCGCGAGCTGCGTGATCCAGCCTGGCGGCAGCATGCGCGACGAAGAAGTGATCACGGCTGCCGACGAGCATGGCGTCGCGATGGTTTTTTCAGGCGTTCGGCACTTTCGGCACTGAAGCATTCATCTCGCGGAAAACTTCTTTCGCTGCCGAAACGGTTTCAACGATGTCCGCCTCGGTGTGGGCAGCGCTGACGAATCCGGCTTCGTAGAGTGCCGGCGCAATGTACACGCCGCGGTCCAGCAGCCCGTGGAACAGCTGGTTGAAGCGCGCACCATCGCTTTTCATGACCTGCGAATAATTCTGCGGCAGTTCGCCGAGCAGGAAAAAGCCGAACATGCCGCCTTCGCAATCGGCGCAAAACGAAATGCTTTCGGCTGCGGCCGCAGCCTTCAATCGTTCGACCAGTGTTGCGGTGCTCGCTGCCAAAGTATCAAAAAATCCGGTTTTCCGAATTTCTTTAAGCGTGGCCAAACCGCATGCCGTGGCGACTGGATTGCCCGACAAAGTGCCGGCCTGGTACACCGGCCCGAGTGGCGCCAATTGCTCCATCACAGCGCGCGGCCCGCCAAAGGCCGCCAGCGGCATGCCGCCGCCGATCACCTTCCCCAGCACCGAAAGATCGGGTTTGAAGCCGGGAATCTGTTTGGCATAAACGCTTTGCGCGCCGCCCAAGGCGACCCGAAAACCCGTCATCACCTCATCGAACACCAGCAGCGCGCCGTGACGCGTGCACAGTTCGCGGCAACGGGTCATGAATTCCACCGAGGCACGCACGAAATTCATGTTGCCCGCGATCGGCTCGATGATCAGGCAGGCGATCTCGGCGCCTTGCAGCGCGAAAGCTTCCTCGAGCTGCTGCAGGTTGTTGTACTCAAGGACCAGCGTGTGCTGAACCACTTCCGGCGGAACGCCGGCGCTGGTGGGATGGCCGAAGGTGGCGAGCCCAGAGCCGGCTTTCACCAGCAGCGCATCGGCATGCCCGTGGTAGCAGCCTTCAAACTTGATCAGCTTGCTGCGCCCGGTGGCCCCACGCGCCAGTCGAATCGCACTCATCGCGGCTTCGGTGCCCGAACTCACCAGCCGCACCATCTCCATCGAGGGCATGAGGTCCAGGATCTCCTCCGCCAGTTCGACTTCGCGCTCAGTGGGGGCGCCGAAGGAGAAGCCGCCCGTCACCGCCTTTTGCACCGCCTCGACGACGGCCGGATGGCCATGGCCCAGAATCATCGGACCCCAGGACCCGATGTAGTCGATGTGGCGCTTGCCGTTGGCATCCCAGAAGTACGCGCCCTCCGCACGCGCGACGAACCGCGGTGTCCCGCCAACGGCTTTGAACGCGCGTACCGGCGAATTTACGCCGCCGGGGATGGAGCGCTTGGCCCGCTCGAAGAGTTGCTCGTTTCGGTCCGCGGCGCCGGCGTTGGCGCCGTCGATTTCAATGTTTGGTGTCATGGGCGGGCATGTCGAAGACCTGCAGGGCTTGCGCTTCTTCGGCCGTAAGAGTTTCGGTTTCGCCTTCCGGCTGGGCCCAGAACAGGCGGTCGGGAACGACATTGCCCATGCCGGGGCGAAAGCCCGCATCGAGGCAGCGGTCAAGGTACGCCAGGGCCTCGGTCGCGGCCGCGGCAAGGTCAGTACCGCTTGCTACCAATGCGGCAAGCGACGCGGACAGCGTGTCGCCGGCGCCCGAAAACACGGCCTCGAAACGCTCGAATTTTTCGCTACAGAGGACGGCCTGCGGCGTCGCGAGCACGTTGTCGATGTATTGCTCGGGCAGCGGTATGCCGGTTACCAATGTATAGGGCACTCCCATCTCGGAAGCTGCCTTCGCGATGTCGCGTGCAGTCGGGCTTTTGTCGCTGCTCCAGTCCGGCAGCAGCCAGCGCCACAACGTGCTGTGGTTTCCTACCAACACGTTGTGGCGCTGGCTGCTGCCGGACTGGAGCAGCGACAAAAGCCCGACTGCACGCGACATCGCGAAGGCAGCTTCC
>JBKJTX010000404.1:0-3713 GCA_046590315.1 Ramlibacter sp.
TCTTGCCCAGCGTGATCAGGGTTTTCAGCCGCTGGCGGCGCTTGAGCATTTCCTCTTCGGACAGAACGGTTTCGTCCAGCCCGAATTCCTTCATCAAGGCCCGTTCCTTGGCCTTGCTGATCTTCATGCGCAGCGGCTTGACCTTTTCGGTCGTTTCGGCCACCGGCTCACCGACCAGGTCGGCCTCGATCTCCGCGAGGTCCGGGTCTTCGCCCGGCTTGGATACAGCCCCGTTCTTCGGCTTGCGCCCGCGCTTGGCGCCGGCCACGGCGGGCGCTTCGGCTTGCGCGATCGGGGCCTTGGGCGGGCGACCCGGTTTTTTCTTCACCACTTCTTCGATGGCGGCGGCCTTGACGGGTTTTTTCACTTCGTCCTTGGCGGAGGCTCTTTCAATTGGCTTGGCGGGGGTCTTGGTCAGGGGCACTGGCTTGGCTTTCGTTGCGGGGTGCTGAGCAACCTTGGCCTTGGGCTTCACTGCGGTCTTGACGACTTTGAGTGGAACCTTGGCCCGGGTCACCGGTTTGATCGATTTCTTGGCAACGGGTTTCGTGGCGGGCTTGCGCGATTCAGACTTTTGAGCGGGCATGAAATGACCTCGGAACGTCAAGGAAGCAGAAACACAAAAAAGGCGCCACTAAAACCCGGCGCGGGCGGCGAGGAAGCGGGCGGGCGCCTCGGGGCGTTCCGCTCGATTCTCAGGGGCAAGATGGGTGGGCGAACATTTGGGGTGCAGTCCTTGCGGAAGGGTTGGCACTGTCGCGCGCATTGCGTCGGTCGGCCGTGTCCGGAGGTGCTGCTGTCGCTCTTGCGCCAGTAAGCCCTAGATTATACCGTCAATGAGCTTTTTCAAGGCTTTGGCGCTTCTTTAGCGCGAACTGCTGGCGTATCAGCTGCTCCTCTTGGATCGCGCGCGACGGCTCGCTGGATGGCAGGGCCTGCACCCGCTTGAGCTCCAGGTCAAGCACGTCAAGCTGAAGCTTGAGCACAGCGGCGTGCAGGTCAGCCAGCGGCATCTCAGGATCCTCGACCAGGCGGCCAGAGGGCTGCAAACTGTCGAGCTCGATGATCTTGCGGGCCACGACCTCAAAGGACTGCCCGGTCAGGCCGACCGAGAGGGCTGCCAGGGGCTGCGGACCGTGCTCATGGGCTTGGCTGTCAATCCAGCGGAAGAGGTCGCCGTAGTCACCTTCCAACGCGCAAAGAATTTCGTGATCGCCACCGGTGAGCACATCCCACAAGCCAGAGTTGCCCAGCAGCAGCCTGGCGATGTTGCTGGCGCTGGCTTCGATGGATGGCCGAATGCCCAGCCGCCTCGAGCGGGACTGCGCCGCGCCGGCTGCCGGCCGATAGGGTGCGCCTGCACGGGCAGCGGGGACTGCCCACAAGGACGCCAGCTCACGCGCCTCAAGCTGGACGTGCCCGGCAATCTCGCCGAGCAGTTGCCGGCGCAGCGCCCCTTCGGGCAACTGGCTCCACAGCGGCTTGGCGTTGGCTGCCATGTGGGCGCGGCCCTCGGCTGTGGAAAGATCGCAAGTTTCGCGGGCCACTTCGATCAGAAAGCGCGAAAGCGGCGTCGCCTCGCTGACGTAGCGGGCGAACGCGTCGCGCCCGAACTTGCGGATGTAGCTGTCGGGGTCGTGCTCGCTGGGCAAAAAGAGGAACTTGCAACTGCGCACGTCCGTGGCGTAGGGCAGGGCGCCGTCCAGGGCCTTGCGCGCGGCGCGCCGGCCGGCCTCGTCGCCGTCGAAGCTGAAGACCACCGAGTCGGTGAAGCGAAAGAGCTTTTGCACATGGTCAGGCGTGCAGGCGGTGCCCAGCGTGGCGACAGCGTTGGGGAAACCCAGCTGGGCCAGCGCCACCACGTCCATGTACCCCTCGGTCACCAGCACGAAGCCCTGTTCCCGCAGAGCGTTGCGCGCCTCGAACAAGCCGTACAGCTCGCGGCCTTTGCTGAAGACCGGAGTTTCCGGCGAGTTGAGGTACTTGGGTTTTTCGTCCCCGAGTACGCGACCGCCGAAGCCTATGCACTCGCCCTTGACATTGCGGATCGGGAACATCACCCGATCGCGGAACCGGTCGTATCGCTTGTCGTCTTCGGTGTTGACGATCACCAGGCCGCTCTCCTCTAGCAGCGGATCGTCGTAGTTGGGGAACACGCTCGCCAAACTGCGCCAGCCCTCGGGCGCGTAGCCCAGCCCGAACTGTTTGGCGATCTCGCCGGAAAGGCCGCGGCCCTTGAGGTAGTCGATGGCCCGGGGTGACTCTTTGAGGTGCTTGCGGTAGGACTCACCTGCCTTCTCAAGCACATCATTCAGCGTGGCCTGTCGTTCGCGCTGATTGGCGGCACGCTCCCGGTCTTGCGGCGAGACGTCGTCGTCGGGCACTTCCATGCCGAACTGCCCGGCCAACTCCTTGGTGGCCTCGACGAAATTCATCCCGGCGTGCTCCATCAGGAAACGGATGGCGTCGCCGCTCTTGCCGCAGCCAAAGCAGTGGTAGAACTGCTTGGTGGGACTCACCGAAAACGACGGCGACTTCTCGCCATGAAAGGGGCACAGTCCCATGTAGTTGGCGCCGCCCTTCTTCAGCTGCACATAACGGCCGACGATTTCCACCACGTCGGCGCGAGCGAGCAATTCCTGAATGAAGGACTGGGGGATGGCCATGAGTGGGGTGAGCAGCGGGGACACTACCTACGCGTATTCTTACCTAAGCGCGTCTGTACCGGACCCCTTACGCTACGGGCACACCGGAAAAACCGGGCATTGGAGACAACAGATGACCAGCATCTTCGACCAGGACTTGCCGCGCAACGAGGCGAACTTCGCGCCGCTGTCCCCGCTTTCTTTCATCGAGCGCGCTGCCGAGGTCTATCCGCACCGGCTAGCGGTCATTCATGGCGACCTGCGCTGTACCTGGTCCGAGCTCTATGCGCGCTGCCGTCAACTGGCCAGTGCGCTCGGTCGCTCCGGGGTGGGCAAGGGCGATACGGTGGCGGTCATGCTGCCGAATACGCCGCCCATGCTCGAAGCGCACTTTGGCGTTCCGATGAGTGGCGCAGTGCTCAATGCGTTGAATACGCGCCTGGAGGCCGAGACCATCGCCTTCATGCTGGACCACGGCGAGGCTCGGGTCGTGATCGTCGATCCGGAGTTTGCCGCAGTCATGAAGAAAGCGCTGGCGCTGCGCAAGGGGCAGACACCCTTGCTCGTGATCGACGTTTCAGACGCGCTCTACTCGGGCGCGGTGGAGCGAATCGGCAGTGTAGGCTACGAAGACTTCGTGGCAGGCGGTGACGCTGAGCATGCGTGGCAGCTTCCCGCCGATGAATGGGACGCCATCGCGCTCAACTACACCAGCGGCACCACCGGAAACCCCAAGGGAGTCGTGTACCACCATCGCGGCGCGACGGCGAATGCAATTTCGAACATTCTTGAGTGGGACATGGCCAAGCATCCGGTCTACCTGTGGACCTTGCCCATGTTCCATTGCAATGGCTGGTGCTTTCCGTGGACCGTGGCGGCGCGCGCCGGCGTGAACGTGTGCCTGCGCCGCGTCGATGCCAAGGCGATCATTGACGCCATCAAGGCGCATGGCGTCACGCATTACTGCGGTGCGCCCATCGTGCACGGCATGTTGGTGAATTCGCCTGACGATATGAAGCAAGGGCTGCCAAAAGGAGTCAAAGCGATGGTGGCAGGGGCGGCGCCGCC
>JBKJTX010000002.1:0-13441 GCA_046590315.1 Ramlibacter sp.
CGACGATACGCGCACGGGTGAACTCGCCCACGCGCAACTGCTTGCTCAGCTTCTTGGGCGGCAGCAGCTGAACGACACCGTCGATCTCCGGCGCATCCGCATAGGAGCGGCCCACTCCCCCCTTTCTGCCGAGCGCCGGCGCCGAATCCACCAGCACCTGCATTGTCGCGCCGACCCGCTCGCGCAGCTTGGCGGCCGAGACTTCTTCGGCCACGGCCATGAACCGCGCGCGGCGTTCTTCACGTGCTTCCCGCGCAAGCATGCCGGGAATGGCATTGGCGGCCGCGCCATCCACTGGGCTGTAGGCAAAGCAACCCGCGCGATCGATGCGCGCTTCGCGCATGAAGTCCAGCAGGTGTTGGAATTCCTCCTCGGTTTCGCCGGGAAAGCCTGCAATGAAGGTGCTGCGGATGACGATCTGAGGGCAAGCCTCGCGCCACCGCAAAATGCGCTCGAGATTTTTCTCGCCGCTGGCCGGCCGCTTCATGCGACGAAGGACATCCGGGTGACTGTGCTGGAACGGCACGTCCAGGTACGGAAGCACCTTGCCCGTCGCCATCAGCGGGATGACTTCGTCGACCGACGGATAGGGATAGACATAATGCAAGCGCACCCAGGCACCGTGCGGCTCGGCCAGGTCTCCTAACGCTTGCACGAGTTCGAGCATGCGGGTCTTGATCGGCTTGCCGCCCCAGAAACCAGTGCGGTACTTCACGTCCACGCCGTAGGCTGAAGTGTCCTGACTGATCACCAGCAGCTCCTTCACCCCGCCTTCAAACAAGGCATCGGCCTCCTTCAGGACGTCGCCAATCGGCCGGCTCACCAAGTCTCCGCGCATCGAAGGGATGATGCAGAAGGTGCATCGGTGGTTGCAGCCTTCGCTGATTTTCAGGTAGGCGTAGTGACGTGGCGTGAGCTTGATCCCGGCCACACCAAAAGAGCCCGCGAGCGGGTTGGGAACGAGATCGATAAAAGGGTCGTGCGGCTTCGGCAGATTCAAATGCACCGCGTCCATCACCTCCTGGGTGGCGTGCGGACCGGTCACAGCCAACACCGAGGGATGCATCTGCCTGACCAGGTTGCCCCCCGCCTCGCCGGCTTTGGCGCCCAGGCACCCGGTGACGATCACCTTGCCGTTTTCCGCCAGCGCCTCGCCGATGGCGTCCAGGCTCTCCTTCACTGCGTCATCGATGAAGCCGCAGGTGTTGACGATGACCAAGTCAGCGCCCTCGAAGGTTTTGGAGGTCTGGTAACCCTCGGCGTTCAGCTGGGTGAGGATGAGTTCGGAATCCGTCAACGCCTTGGGACAGCCCAGGCTGACGAACCCGACTTTGGGGATCCTGATTTCGGGAACAGCAACTTCGCTCATCCCCTATTGTCCCAGCTATCGGGCGTACCTATCGCTTGAGCCCGAATGCGCCCAGCATCTGCTCGGCCTGCTTCGCCATTTGTTCCTGCATCTTGTCGAACATGGTCTTGGACTGCTCGACGTAGTTGCCCATCATCCCCTGCACGAGGGGGTTCTGCATGTTCATGAACTGCGCCCACATCTCGGGCGTGAGCGTCTTGGACTGCTCGGTGAGCTTGGCCTGGATGTCGGTGAACGCCTGCACGTTCTTCTCCAGGTAGTTGCCCATGAAAGACTGCGAGGCATGGCCGTAGATGCGGATCAGGTTGGCGAGCGCCGGTTCGCTGAACATCGGCGCGCCGCCGGCTTCTTCTTCCAGGATGATTTGCAGCAGGATGCTCCGCGTGAGGTCCTCGCCGGTCTTGGCTTCGCGCACCACGAACGACTCGCTGTCCATCACCAGCTGCTTCACTTCGGTGAGGGTGATGTAGGTGGAGGTGTCCGTGTCGTAGAGCCGGCGATTCGGGTACTTCTTGATCACCCTCTGCGCCGGCTTGGCGCCATTGGCTTTCTTGCTTTGCACTGGGCGGCTCCTGGCTCGGGGGCTACAGTGGCGCCCGATGTATTGCACTGCAACAGATTCTAGGGAGCCGCCCCGCCAAAAATGCCCAAGGTTTACCCTATGGGGTCTATGCGTAGCTCAAATACTTCCGGAATGCGGCACGGGCCATTTGTACCCAGCAGCAGCAGCGGGCTCGGCATTGGTGTCGACTGATGGACGAACCCCCATCGATCGAGCTGCTTCTGATCACCTGCGAGCTGGCGACCAAAGTGGAGTGCAAGCCGCAGAGGGGCGACGGCACGGACGCCGCCGTGTATGTCAGCTCGGGTCCGACGGTCGCCCGCCGGATCAAGGCCGGCGTGAAGTTCGTGGCATCACCCAACGTGACAGCGATGGAGTCGGGCCTCTACCCCGCCCGCTTTTATTGGGCCGTCTCCATGCAAGTAAGCGCTGTGCGGAAGACTCACTACAAGCTCTGGCTCCACGAGTCCGCTGAGGAAGTCACGGCGTTGTGGCGGGCTCGCAAGGAGGCCCGGGAACTCCGGGAGAGCCTGCCGCACGCTCAGCGAAAGAAGAAGCCCTGGGGCCCGCTCTGACTTGGCGGTTTGCTATACTTGAAGGCTGTCACCCAGTTGCAACTGCACCGGGGCGTCGACTGAATGGACGGGCCGTTAGCTCAGCGGTAGAGCGCCTCTTTGACGTGGAGGATGTCGGAGATTCGATCTCTCCACGGCCCACCAATGAATTCGTAAATACTTTTGCTTCAGCGCCGCTTGGCCCAGCGCACCCCGTGAACGTCGGCGACCAGCCCGAGCACCTTGTTCAAGCGCCCAGAATCGGCGATCTCCACCGTGAACGTCATCCACGCGGTCGCGCGCACCGACTGTGTCTGCACACCAATAACGTTCATTTTTTCCTTCGCGAACACCTCTGAAATGTCGCGCAACAGCCCCTGCCGATCGGCAGCCTCCACCGCTACATCGACCGGGTAGACGGCGGCCATCTCGGACTTTGGTGTGCCCCACTCCACTTCGATTACCCGTTCTGCAGCGCGGCCCGCCAACTCTCGGTAGTTGCTGCAGTCGCGCCGATGGATGCTCACGCCTTTGCCGCGTGTGACGAACCCGGCGATGGCGTCCGGTGGCGCGGGCTTGCAGCAACGTGCCAGTTGGGTCAACAGCGAATCGATGCCCACCACCAATACGCCTCCCTTGGGCGAGCGGTCGGTGTGGCGCGGCTTTTTTAGCAGGAACTCGTCCGGCAGGATCGGCGCCTCCGGGGGCTTCAGCAATGTCTCGATGTTGCGCAGCGAGTATTCGTCCTTGCCGACGACAGCAAACAGGTCGTCGGCGGACTTGAAGCCAAGTTGCGAAGCCAGGTCCTCAAGCTTGATCGCCGTCTTGCCCTCGCGCTGGAGAAGCTTTTCCACCGACTCCCGCCCGCGGGCCACCGTCTCGTGCTTGTGCTGTTCGTTGAACCAGGCGCGCACCTTGGCTTTGGCCCGGTGGCTTGCCAAAAAACCGAGCTCGGCGTTCAACCAATCGCGTGAGGGGCCGCCCTCTTTGGCTACCGTCACCTCCACCGTCTGACCGTTCGAGAGCGGCGTGTTGAGTGGCACCATCACGCCGTCCACGCGCGCTCCGCGGCAGCGATGTCCCAAGCTGGTGTGTACGGTGTAGGCGAAGTCCACCGGCGTCGCGCCTTGGGGCAATTCCACGATGGCGGCATCGGGCGTTAGCACATAGATGCGGTCCTCGAAGAGCCCTTCTCCCGAACCCGCGAGGTCGCGCTCCCACGCGAGCAGCTGCCGTAGCACGGCGATCTTTGCGTCGTACTCGCTGCTCGCGGAAACACCCGAATACCCTTTGCTGCCCGCCTCCTTGTAGGCCCAGTGCGCAGCCACGCCGTGCTCCGCGTGCTTGTGCATGGCCTGAGTCCGAATCTGGATCTCGATGGCACGGCCGGCTGCGTCGCGCACGATCGTGTGCAGCGACTGGTAGCCGTTGGCCTTGGGCTTGGCGATGTAGTCGTCGAACTCCTCGACCATGGGTGGGAGTTGCTGGTGCACCCACGACAAGGCCGCGTAGCAGTCGTTGACCTCGGGCACGATCACGCGCAACGCCCGAATGTCGAAGACCTGCTCGAAGTCGAGTGACTTGCCGCGCATCTTCTTCACGATGCTGTAGATGTGTTTGGGCCGCCCGAGCACATTGGCCGCCATGCCTTGGGCGCGCAGCTCCCCTTCCAGCCGCGACCGCAGCTGCTCGACATATTCCTCCCGTTCGATCCGCTTCTCGTCCAGCAGGCTCGCCACCTGCCGATAGGTATCGGGCTCGAGAAAGCGGAACGCCAGGTCTTCCATTTCCCACTTCACTTGCCAGATACCCAGGCGATTGGCGAGCGGCGCGAAGACGCTCAAGGCCTCGCGCGCGACGCTGGGCGGGGCCATGGTTTTCCGCGCCGCGTGCCAGCGCAGCGTCTGCAGGCGCGACGCCAGGCGGAGCATGACCACGCGCAGGTCGCGCGAAAACGCCAGCAGCATCTTGCGCACGTTTTCGGTCTGCAGTTGCGCATCGTCGACGCGGTGACCGGCATCTTCCGCGGCGCGCGTCTGCAGTTGTACGCGCACCAGCTTGTTGGTTTCCATCGCGAGCGCGGCGTAGTTGTCGCCGAAAGCCTTGGCGATCACCTCCTGAGGCTTGTTCAGGTGCGCGACGGCATAGACCAGGTAGCTCGCGGCCTGCATGGCCTCGGAGCCGCCCATCGTCTTCAGGATGGACGCCACCGCATCGGCATGCGCGAGCGTGTTCTCGCCGGTGTCCAGCGTTTCGCCCGAAATGAAGGGTTCGGCAAACGCACGCGCGCGCACCAGGGCGTTCGCCTGGTGCGGCATCGCTTGCTCAGTCGCCGCGATCAGCTCGGGGACTTGCCCGGAGTCAGCTTGCTCCGCCGTCAGGCTTTTCATGAAAAGTGTCCAGCAGGAACGAGGCCACGGCCTCGACCTGGTTGTCGGCAATGAGGGTGGGCGCGTGGCCCACCCCTTCGAATTCGATCAGGCGGGCTCTGGGCCCGCGCTGGGTCATGGCCAACGCCGTCTGCCTCGACAGCAAGTCGGAATTGGCGCCACGCGTGATCAGCGTGCTCGCCTTGATGTTGTCATATAGCCGCCAGAGCGCCGTCTGCCCCTGCGCCGCCGTTTCTTCAGTCAGCGCGCGAAATGGAACGGCAATCGCAGGGTCATAGTGCAGCGTGACACCACCTTCCGGCAGCGGCTTGACCATCGCCTGCGACAGCGCCAACCACTGCTCCGCGGTGTGGGGCCCGAAGCTGGTCGAAATAGCCCACATGGCATCGGCCGCTTGCTGCAACGACGCGAACTTGCCGGTTTGCCCCAGGTAAGTGCCGATGCGCTGCAGGGCCTGCCACTGGATCTCCGGCCCCACGTCGTTGAGCACGAGGCGGCGTACGGGCACCGGCAGCGGCAGTTCGGGCGTGCCGCAGACGGCCATGCCGATCAGCCCGCCCATGCTGGTGCCGACCCAGTCGAGCGTATCCACCGGTGCCTGCTTGTGCAATTGCCCCAGCAGCGCGAGCATGTCGGCGGCATAGCCGGGAATCTGATAGCCCATCGGGTCTTTCAACCAATCACTCTTGCCGCGGCCGGCGACGTCGGGACAGACCACTCGCACGGAATGGTCCGCGCGCGCGACCAGTGCCCGGGCCAGCACGTCGAAATCGCGACCCTGACGCGACAGCCCATGCACGCACGCCAACACGTGCCCTGCATCAGCGTCGCCCCATTGCCAATAGGCCATGCGGTGCCCGCCGGAGGCGTCCTGGCACGGTACGTAGTTGAGCGTAGGTTCGAGCATGGCGAGGGGAAAAACCGCATACTGTGCGGCGGCATTTTTGTGCTGTTCAACCTCATCCTAATTGAATACGGAGACCATCATGCTGAAAGGCAAAACCGCGCTCATTACGGGCTCGACCAGCGGCATCGGCCTGGGCATCGCGCTGGCCCTGGCCCGCGAGGGCGCGAACGTCGTGCTCAACGGCTTCGGCGACGTGGAAGGCCCCAAGGCCCAGGTACAGGCGCTGGGCGTGAAGGTCGCCTATCACGGCGCCGACATGAGCAGGCCGGCGGAGATCGAAGAGATGATGAAATTCGCGGCCACACAGTTCGGGCGGGTGGACATTCTGGTGAACAACGCCGGCATCCAGCACGTGGCGGCGGTCGAAGATTTCCCACCGGAAAAGTGGGACGCCATCATCGCCATCAACCTCTCGAGCGCGTTCCACGCCACCCGCTTGGCCCTGCCGGCGATGCAGGCCGCCAATTGGGGCCGCATCATCAACCTGGCATCCGTGCATGGTCTGGTGGCTTCGGCACAGAAATCAGCGTACGTTGCTGCCAAGCACGGTCTGGTCGGCCTGACGAAGGTCACAGCATTGGAAAACGCGACTACCGGCATAACGTGCAATGCGATCTGCCCGGGTTGGGTGCTAACGCCTCTGGTTCAAAAACAAGTTGACGCCAAGGCCGCCTCCAACGGTTGGACCAACGCGGAAGCCACCAAGCACCTGCTTGAAGAGAAGGAGCCCTCGTTGCAGTTCACGACGGCGGAGGAACTCGGCGAACTCGCGCTCTTTTTCTGTTCGCCCGCAGGCAACAACGTGCGGGGCGTCGCCTGGAACATGGATGGGGGCTGGGCGGCCCAGTAGCTCAGGCGAGCGCCAACTCCCGGTCCTCAGCGGTCACAAACGAGCCCTCGTCGGCGCTGTAGTCGCACCGCTCGACACGGCATGCGCGCGGCTCGTCGGCCAAGTGCGCTCGCCAGTGGATCAGGTTTACCGAATTGCAGGTGCCGTGTCGTAAGCGCGACGAAACCGCAGTGCCTGCTTGCACCACCCACATCGGACGAGGGGTCGGTTCCGGGCGCGCCGCGAGGTTCAACACAAAAGGCAGATGGATGTGCCCGCCCAACACCAGGTCGGCACCTACCCTTGACCAGGCCTGCAGCGCGGCTTCGGCGCCTCGCAAGCGATCGTGTTCATCTTTCTCTCGCGTCACCGCCGCCGGCTGGTGTGTGACGACGATACGCAGTTGCCCCGGTCGAGCGCCTTGCAATTCGCGCGCCACGCGGCGCACTTGCTCCAGCGAGACTTCCCCGTTCTTGTGGCGTGCCGCCCGTGTGGTGTTGACGCCGATCACCAGGAAGTCCTCGGTGTCGAGAACCGGCTCCAACCCGGGCCCGAACGCTTCGAGGTAATTGCCGTAGGGTCTTGCCATGCGACTCATCAAGTCCAACAGAGGGATGTCGTGATTGCCCGGCAGCGTCAGCATGCGAGGGATGGCGAACGCGTCGCACATCTCGCGAGCGGCTGCGAACTGTTCCGGCATGGCCCGCTGTGTGATGTCGCCACTGAAGACCAGCAGGTCGGGGCGGCGTTCGCGCACCAGCGATTTCAGGGCCGCAACGACGGGGGGCTGTTCGGTGCCGAAGTGGGTATCCGAGATATGCAGTAGGAGAGTCATTCGCTTGCGGTGTCGGGACCACTTTAAGCGATGGGCCTGCGCCGATGCTGTCGGACGGGGTCTAGCGCAGTTGTACGGAACCTGAGACCGTCACGCTCACCGCGCTCTTGCCTGCTTCGACCGGCACCGCGGATTCGGCGGACACCATCGAAGCCTTCATCGCCCGCTGCATCGGCATCATGCCCGGCTCGTTGGCGTTCACCGCGACTTCCCGCAGGCTGTAGCCGTTGAAACCAAAGCCCTTCGCGAGTTCAGCGGCTTTGGCCTTGAAGCGTTCGATGGCCATGGACTGCGCGTCGCTCTCGACCTTGGCTCGCTGCTCGCGGCTGAGGCCGAAGCTGACGTTGCCGAGTGTCATGGTCTGGATGCGGGCGGCTGTCTGCGTGATGCGCGGAAAATCCCGGCCCTCCAGCACGAGCTCCGCCGTGCCCTGCCAGCCGCTGATGCGGTTGTCTTTGCCATAACGGGGGTACAACCCGAAGTGCCCCGTGCGCACGTCGAGCTGGCCGGGCTGCGCCGCCTTGCGCGCTTCAACGAGGGCCGAATCGAGCGCCATCTTGAGCTGGCTTTGAACCGTGTTGGGATCAGCACCGTCTTTAGAAACGGTGAGCGACAGACTCAGCAGGTCCTGCTGCACCTCTACCGTACCGCTCGCGGACAGCTGCAATACGTTCTGGGGAGGCGGAAGGTTTTGCGCCTGCGACAATGAGCATGTGCCGAACAGGCCGGCACAGATGAAAACACGCGTTACCGTGCCCAGTGCTGAGCTGCATATGCGGTTCTGTGCGCTCATTGATCCGGGAGGCGTCGGCGCGGCAAGGATGAGGTACTGCGTCATATCTGCGTTCAACGTGCGATCCGGGTAACGGTTTACGAGGCGCCCGTCCACGCTTGCGCCGCAGGGCAACATTTGTAACACTGTGTCAAGGGTGCGGGAAAACCCCGCACGCTCGGCTTCAAGCCCCTCAAAATGGCCCTGTTACAAATCCAAGTGGAGCAACATGACCCAATCCGCAGCCCGAACCGACAAGATCCTGGTTGTTGACGATGACGCCCGCATCCGCGACCTGCTGCGCCGTTACCTCACGCAGGAGGGCTTTGAAGTCATCCTTGCTGAGGACGGCAAGGCGCTCAACCGGCTGATGCTGCGCGAGACTGCCGACCTGATCGTGCTCGACCTGATGATGCCGGGCGAAGACGGGCTGTCAATTTGCCGGCGCCTGCGCGCCGCCAATGACCGCACACCGATCATCATGCTCACCGCCAAGGGGGAAGACGTCGACCGTATCGTCGGGCTGGAAGTAGGCGCCGACGACTACCTGGGCAAGCCCTTCAATCCGCGTGAGTTGCTGGCCCGCGTACACGCAGTGCTGCGTCGCCGTCCGGCGCAGGAAGCGCCTGGCGCGCCGTCGAGCGACAACGAAGTGGTGAATTTCGGCCCATTCGCTTTCGACCTCGGCGCACGCACGCTGCGCAAGAACGGCGAAGAACTGCCGCTCACCACCGGCGAATTTGCGATGCTTAAGGCGCTGGTACGGCATCCCCGCCAGCCGCTGTCGCGCGAAAAACTGGCGCAGTTGGCCCGTGGCCGCGAGTTCGAACCCTTCGACCGAAGCCTCGACGTGCAGGTGTCGCGTCTGCGCAAGCTGGTGGAAATGGACCCGGCCGCGCCACGCTACATTCAAACTGTGTGGGGCGTGGCCTACGTTTTCGTGCCGGACGGCGCGGGCTGACGCAATCCCTGCCGGCGAGGATGACAAAATGACCTCGCTGCGCTTCAATGGCGGTGACCCGTCATTGCGCCATGCACGGCGCGGCGGAGTCATCTAGTCATTACAAGGGGACACAGTCTTGATTCGTGGCGTCACGACCAGCATCGACGTAACCGGCCCGGCGCCCCTGGAAACGGCACCTGCGCCGCTGGACATGCGGCCCCGCGTCGGCCTGTCTCTCTTCTGGCGAACCTTTTTCCTGCTGTCGCTACTGCTGGTCGGCAGTATCGTGGCCTGGTTGCAGACTTTTCGGGCACTGGAATTTGAACCGCGTGCGGTGCAGACTGCCCAGCAGATCGCGTCGCTCGTGAACCTGAGCCGTGCGGCGTTGGTTCATTCCGATTCGATAGCGCGTGTATCCCTCATCAAGACCCTCGCTGACCAGGAGGGCGTGCGCATCGTGCCACGCGAACCGACAGACCGTTACGCGACTTTCAGCCCGGGAGATCTTGATACCCGCGTGATGGACGAGCTGGTGACCCGGCTCGGTCCCGGCACGGTGATGGCTGCCAGCGTCAACAAGGAAGAAGGCCTGTGGATCGGCTTCAAGATCGAAGCCGATCAGTACTGGATGCTGCTGGACCGCTCGCGCCTCACTCGCGTGGGAGGACGCACTTGGCTGATCTGGCTGATCACTGCTGCGGGCCTGTCCCTGGCGGGCGCGGCGTTGATTGCACGATTGATCAATCGGCCGCTCAAGCAGCTTTCATTCGCCGCGAGCCGCGTTCGCGACGGCGACTTCGATGCCAGCCGCCTCGACGAGAAGGCCGTGACCAGCGAGATTCGCGAAGTCAACATCGGATTCAACC
Source organism: Ramlibacter sp. (assembly GCA_046590315.1). Taxonomy (GTDB): domain Bacteria; phylum Pseudomonadota; class Gammaproteobacteria; order Burkholderiales; family Burkholderiaceae_C; genus Ramlibacter. The sequence goes on from JBKJTX010000002.1 coordinate 10,028, forward strand.
GCATGGCGCAGCAGCTCGCCAAAATCGAACAGGACCGCGCTGTCATGCTGGCCGGCATTTCGCACGACTTGCGCACTCCGCTTGCCCGCCTGCGCCTTGAAACCGAAATGAGCGTCGCCGACGCGGATGCCAGAGAGCACATGGCCGCCGACATCGACCAACTCGACGCCATCATCGACAAATTCCTGGACTACGCGCGGCCGGACCATGCGGAGCTCAAGCCCGTCCTTTTGAACGACGTGATCGAAGCCTGCCTCTATTCGGTGCAGGACCAGGGCGATATGCGCATCAACCTCGACGTGTCGGAGGGACTTTATGTGCTTGCAGATGAAGTCGAACTGGCGCGCGTCATCTCCAACCTGATTGAAAACGCGCGGCGCTATGGAAAGACGCCGGAGACCGGCATCGCCATAGTCGACATCGCGGCCAAGTCGCGCAACGATTGGGTGCTGCTCAAGGTGCGTGACCACGGTATGGGCGTTGCGCCCGAAGCGCTGCCAAATCTGATCAAGCCTTTTTTCCGCGGCGATGCAGCGCGCACGGCAGCCACGGGCGCGGGCCTCGGTCTCGCGATCGTCGACAAGACGGTTCAGCGCATGGGCGGCATTTTCGCGCTCGCCAATACCAGCTCCGGCGGCTTGGCCGCGCACATCAAGCTGCAAAAGCCCAAGTCCGAGTCCACGCAGCAGGCCAGCGAAAAGGCGCCCAAGCCGGAAGCGGCTTTCGAGGAATAGCCGGAACTGTATTGCGGATCAAGCCCGCAAGGACGCATCGAGCAATACCACCGCGCGGGCTTCAATCGAGAGACCCTGCCCCACCGGACCGAGTTTTTCGGCCGTCTTGGCTTTCACGTTCACTTGCCCAGCCGAAAGACCCAGCGCCTGCGCGATGCGCTCTTGCATCGAACCAATGTATGGGGCGAGTTTCGGGGCCTGCGCAATGACCGTGCAGTCGATGTTGGCAATGCCGAAACCACGTTCGCGCACCAGGCGCGCTGCTGCAGACAACAGCACTGCGGAATCCGCGCCCTTGAACTTTTCATCGGTATCGGGGAAGTGGCGGCCGATGTCGCCCAAGCCCGCCGCGCCTAGCAATGCATCGGTGATCGCATGCAGCAACACGTCTGCGTCGGAGTGGCCGAGCAAACCGAGATCGAATGGAATTTCAACGCCGCCGATGACGAGTTTGCGCCCTGGCACCAGCGCGTGGGTGTCCCACCCTTCCCCGATGCGAAAACCGCCTGTGGTCACCGGAAGCGTCCCTTGAGCACCGCTTCGGCCAATGCAAAGTCATCCGGGTAGGTCACCTTGAAATTCTGCGCCCCACCTGCCACCAGCAAGGGCTGGAGGCCAAGGGCCTCGATCGCCGAGGCCTCGTCCGTCACCTCGGCGCCCGCGCGCTCGAGCGCCTGCATCAGCAAGCCGATGCGGAACATCTGCGGCGTTTGTGCAAGCCACTTGTCCTCACGGTCCAGTGTCCGCGCGGCGCGACCACCCGCCTCGAGTTTGAGCGTATCGGCCAGCTTGTGGGCGAGCAACCCCCCGACGTCATCTTGCGCGCAAGCGTCGATCAGCGAATCGATGAGCGCCGGCGTGATCAGGCACCGAGCAGCGTCATGCACCAGAACCCAGTCGTCCTGCGTTGCGCCCACGCGCGTGAGTTCATAAAGACCGTTCGCGACGCTGGCGGCGCGGGTAGCGCCACCGCACGGCACCACCAACGCCGACGTTGGGTTGCGCTCAAAGAAGCCATCGCCTGGTGCAACCACCACCACCGCGCGCGAGATGCGTTTGACTGCAGCGAATGCGGCGAGGGTGTGCCAGACCATTGGCTGGCCGGCGATGCGCTCGTATTGCTTGGGCCCTTGCGTGCCGGCGCGGCTGCCCGTGCCGGCGCAAGGAACCAGTGCATAAAACCTGGGTTGAATTCTGCTGTCACTCGTTGCCATACGGTCCATTCTAGAATCGAGCGTCTCACCCCACCCTCGTCATGGGCGGGGTGTGACTATTTTTTTGATGGATTTACCCAAGCTTAGTCCTGGCAAGCGCTTTACGCTGCCCCGCCCGCCCGGTTCCGCCGATGCCCTGCTCTTGGCACGCCTTGCGCAGCGCGAGAAAGAGGCCGGCAAGCTCATGGCCATCGTTACGGCGGATGCTGTCGATGCACAGCGGCTCATGGAGGAGATGGCATTCTTCGTGCCCGACCTGCGCTGCGCGCTTTTCCCGGATTGGGAAACGCTGCCGTACGACACTTTCTCACCGCACCAGGACCTGATCAGTGAGCGGCTCGCGACGCTGTGGCGCATTTCGCAAGGCGAAGCGGACGTGGTCGTGGTGCCGGCAACGACGGCGCTCTACCGTGTGGCCCCGCCCAGCTTCCTGGCCGGCTACACCTTCCACTTTGCGGTCAAGCAGAAGCTGGAAGAATCCAAGCTGAAGGCTCAGCTCACGTTGGCCGGCTTCAGCCACGTCACGCAAGTGGTGAGCCCGGGCGAGTACGCCGTGCGCGGTGGCTTGATTGACCTGTTCCCCATGGGCTCGACTGTGCCGTACCGCGTTGATCTGTTCGACGACGAGATCGACTCGATACGCACCTTCGATCCCGACAGCCAGCGCAGTCTGTACCCCGTGCCCGAAGTCCGCCTCTTGCCCGGCCGCGAGTTCCCGATGGACGATGCGGCTCGCGGGCGCTTTCGCAACCGCTGGCGCGAGCTGCTGGAGGGCGACCCCACCAAAAGCCGTATCTACAAGGATATCGGCAGCGGGGTCGCGACGGCCGGCATCGAGTACTACCTGCCGCTCTTCTTCGAGGAGACCGCTACGGTGTTCGACTACGTGGGCGCCAACGCGACGGTCGTGATGCACGGCGACCTGGAACCCGCCTTCCAACGCTTCTGGCAGGACACGCGCGACCGTTATCGTTTGGTGCAGGGCGACCCGGAGCGGCCAGCACTGCCGCCGGAGACTCTGTTTCTGACCGCCGAACAGTTTTATAGCCGCGCCAACCAGCAAGCGCAGCTGGCCTTGCGCGGCACAACCGATGAGCACCCATACGCGGAGCTCGAAGCGCTGCCGCCGATGGCTGCGGTGCGCGGCACCGAAGAGCCTTTGGCGCTGTTCAAGGCGCACCTGCGCAACACGCAGCAGCGGTCGCTGGTGCTCGCCGAAAGCGACGGCCGGCGAGAAAGCCTGCTGGATTTCCTGCGCGCCAGCCATCTGTCGCCGCCGGTCTTCGATTCGCTGGACGAGTTCCAGGCCAGCGATGAAAAAATAGGAATCGCCACCGCCCCCCTGAACACGGGCTTCGCCTGGCTCGACGCTGGCATCGATTTCATCACCGAGACCGAACTTTTTGCCGCCGGCCCCACCGCCCGACGCCGCAAGAAGCAAGAGCAGGTCAGCGACGTCGAAGCGC
>JBKJTX010000118.1:0-6008 GCA_046590315.1 Ramlibacter sp.
CTCGCGCCAGTTGCCACCCAGCGCTGGGGCGCCACACAAGGCCGAGAGCCAATCCCAGCGCGATCTGAAACGGGCCGAACCAGAGCGGATACTCCACGGCACTGTGCATCGCCAGCAGCAGCAAAACGCCCCAGCCCAGCTGCCGACTCGGGTCGGTTTCGGCCCAGGGCCTGCCCTTGCCGACAAGCCAAAGGCAAGCCACGCTGAACAAGAGGGCAACGGGTAGCCCGAGCTCCACCGCCAGATGCAGAGGCAAGTTGTGCGCGTTTTCCACGAGCGCGCAAAAGCGCGGCTGCGCATCGCCCATGTAGGCCGCATAGGAAAGCTCGCGCCAGCCCCAACCCGTCCATGGCCGTTGCACGATCAGTTCGAGCAGATTGCCCCACAGCATGCGGCGCCCGTGGCAATCCGGCGCGTCACCTGCCAGCCGCCTGAAGATCGAAGGTACGGAATGTCCACTCGGGTCCGTCGCCAACAGCGCGACGCCGGCAAGCACGAAAGCCGCCGCGGGCACGGCGACCCACCACACGCGAAAGCGCGGGTTGCGCCGATGCCACCAGTACCCGATCAGGAGCAATGCGATCAACTGGAGTGCGCCAGTACGTGAGGCCGACACCGCCAGCCCACCGCACAGCACGAGGGATGCGGCGAGAGCCAGCCCACGCTGCGAGGTCGTGGTGGACCGCAGCGTCAACCATGCCAATGACAATAGTCCGATACTCACGAGGCTGCCGTACAGATTCTTCTGGCGCAGGTTGGCGAAGCCCTGGCGGCCCTGTGAATTCGCGGCAAAGGGCCCCAGCGCGTCCGCGAGGCCGAAGTACTGCGCGAAGGCGACAAACGTGCTGAGCAGCGCGGCGAGCAGCCAGGCCCAGGCGAGCAGCGAGGCTGACCAGTCTGTCCGGGCGCGGGCGCCATCGCGAGCCAGCGCACCCAGCCCCACACATAACAGCATGCCCGCCAGCGCCAGCCAGGCCATCGCTACGGCAGGTGAAAGCACCAGCGTGTGCCGAGCGAGCATATCGCCCATGGCGATGACGAGCGCGGCCCCGACCAGGATGACGAGTGCGCTCACCGGTATGGTCAAGCGGCCGGTGTATGCCGCCAGTGCCGTCAGAAGGGCGACACACAGGAGGCTGGCGAGCAGTGGCTCCGCGCCGGGTGAGGGCCCGGCAGCCCCCGCGTGGAGCCACGGATAGACCAGGCCAACGAGAGCGGCTGCGAAGAACGCGCGTTGGCGCATAGGCGCGGCCGCCGGCCCAGCGTGATCGGTTGCTACCGGTGCGTCCCCCAGGCTCATGCGCGGAGTTTAAGGTGGCTGGCCAGATTTCGACGGCTATGAACGCAGGACGTTGCCAGTTGCCCGACGCCCGCTGGCAAAGTTAGTGGAGCGTCCCGAACCTGCCGTAGTTGGAGACCAGCACATGGTTGCCGGAAGGTTCGGGCGCGGGCGTAGCGTCCGGGCCACGCGCCTCGGCCTGCCGAATGCCCTGCAACACTTTTTCGATGTCGCTGCACAGCGCCGGGTTGTCGTGGCCGAGCGGCAAGCCGGTGTTGAAGTGACTTCGCGCCGTGACGAAATCATCTTGCGCGAGCGCCGCGAAGCCGCGCACGAAGTGACCGAGCGCTTCGTTGTCGGCAAGAGCAAAAAGAGGCGTCCACGTCACCAGTGCCACCGCTGCGCGGCCCGAGCTGAACTGCAGCAGCCCCAGCTGATAACGCGCGATGTGAAACTCCGGCGCGAGCAGCACGGCATTGGCAAGCGCCGCTTCGGCCTTGTCGATTTCGCCAAGCGCCGCGTACTCTGAGCCGATCAGGAAATGGGGTAGGCCGCTTCTGGGCGCCGCCGCGCTGGCGCGCGCGAAAAGATCCAACGCCTTTTCGACATCGCCTGACTGGCTTGCCTGAACGCCGGCCTGAAGAAGCGCGTCGGGCTCGGCAAGGCTGCCCTCGCCGGGAAGAAGTTCTAGGTTGTACGGATTCATGGTGCCTCGTGAAAAACCCTGCTGTTACCCACTATATCCCCCGATTTGCCCAACTGGTTAGCGCCACCCGCTAAACGATCCGCGTTTTCTTCCGATGTATTGGTTATAGGTGGCCGCGGGACGGTCGGGCAGTGCGCCCGACGTTGAGCAGTTTAACTAAAGAATTCGTTTTGTCTACGTGTCGAGCCCTTTCGGGGCCAAGGGGATTTCATGGTTGCATTTGTCTGTCCTGTCCGCTTACCGCCTTCACCAACTCCTTGCGCCCGAAGGAGCGTTTTTGTTACGAATTCGCCGCCGGCCCCACTTTTGAGCGCATTGACGCAGCAAACGCGTATGTTTCGACCCCGCCGACTGCCTAATTATTAAGCACTTTCCAGCTTCAGCCCGAGAGCATCCCTTCCGCATGCGGACAGAGACCAAAGCGCGAGTTTGAGCCGACGGGCCAGCTATTTGCTAGCAGCGAACGTGGAACCCCACCAACAAGTGGACTGCCGCGTGGCACAGCCCCTGGGCGTGCGCCAACTGCACCTCGGCCATCGTCTTTCCTTGCCAAACTTCTTGGGGCGTCAGGCCGGCCAGCGCTTGGTGCGGGCGAACGCTGTTGTAGAAGCGAACAAACTTGTCGAGCGTCGTTTGCAGTGCGGTAACCGTCTCAAGCCGAAGCTGGCAAAGCGCCTGCTTCAACGTTCCCCAGAACCTTTCAAGGCGCCCGTTGTGCCAGGGCTGGTAAGGCGGGCCGCGGCGATGCATGGTGCCGAGCGCCTTGAGCGCCTTGAGCGTCATGCGCCACATCGCACTGGTGAACATCGCCTCATTGTCGGTGCGGATGGCTACCGGCAAGCCGTGTTCGGCAAAGGCCAGGTGCAAATGGGCGAGCAGCGTATGTGCGCGTTTGCCGGGCAGCACTTTCAGAGTCAACAGCTTGCGCGAACCGGCGTCGAGGATGGCCAATACGGTGAAGGTGAAACCGAACGGCGAACGGATGAGCGTCAAGTCCTGCGCCCAGGTGTGGCCCACTGGAATGAAGAACGGTTTCTGGCGCTTGCGCTCGCGTCGCATCTGCTGGATTTCTTCGGGATGATCGCGCTTGACCTCCCACACCCAGGTGTGGCCCACCGTTTCCCAATAGCCATGGGCGCGATTGAACACAGCCTGGACCTTGCGGCAGCTGCGCAAGTGGCTGAGCAGATAGCGATCCGTTCCAGTCATCGAATACGATTACATTCATTTAGCGCGGAGTCCGATCATGTCCTCTTCCCCCGCCGCCCCCGACCTCGCACGCATCGAAGGCTACCTCGCCACCGACCCGTCCAACCCACACCTGCTGACGACGGCCATTGACCTGTGCCTGTCGCTCGGCAAGCTCGATCGCGCACGCGAGCACGCCGATGCTGCGATTCGAGCCTTGCCGAACGATCCGTTCATGGCTGCGCGGCGTGGAAACGTGCTCATCGCCCAGGGCCGGCTCGACGAAGCGGCTCTCGTCTTCACGCAACTGCTCGCGCAAAAGCCCGACGTCAACATCGCCTACAACCTGGCGCTCGTCCGCTTTCGCCAGGGCAACTACTTGCAGGCGCGCGTGGTGTTCGAACCGTTCGCCTCGACCGATGACGTCCCGGCGCTCGCCGCCACGCTCTTCGTGCGCACGTTGCACCACCTCGGCGAGATCGAGCAGGCCATCGCTGTGGTCGAGCGCCACCGTGCGCGCTTGGGCAAAGACGCCGAGTTTCTGGGCGCGGCGAGCTTGGTTTACCTCGACGACGACCAGCTCGACAAAGCGCAGCAACTCAGCGCCGCCGCGCTCTCGTGCGGCGCGCGACCTCCGCTTGACGCCTTGGTCGCCGGCGGGTCGGCCGCGCTGGCGCGCGACGACGTGGACTCCGCAAAGCAGATGTTCCAGCACGCGCTCAAGATCAGCCCGACCGACGGACGCAGTTGGTCCGGCTTGGGGATGGCGAGCCTGTTGAATGGCGAGTTGGACGAAGCGCGCGACCAGTTGCTGCGCGCAACGGCCAACATGCCATCGAACATCGACACGTGGCACGCATTGGCCTGGTGCCACGTCGTGCGCGATGAAATGGGCGACGCCGAACGGTCATTTGGTGAGGCCTTAGCGCGCGACGCCGACTCCGCTGAGAGCCACAGCGGGCTCGCGCTGGTGCAAGCACTGCAAGGCAAGAAGCAAGAGGCGCGAGCCGGCATCGAGCGCGCCAAGCGCATGGACCCTGAAGGCCTGACCGCCGGTTACGTTGAGATGATCCTCTCGGGGGCGGCCGCGGACCCCGCGCAGTTCCAGCAGATGGCGCTCGCGGCGCTGACCGGGCGGCCCGGCCGCGCGGGCGCGAAGTTGGCGGCAGCGATGGCGAAGCGACGCGGCTGACGCTTGCGTCACGTCGCCACCGCTTGGTGGTGTACAGAATCACAAAGACCGTTACACGAATGTGGTCTTCGATCCCGCAAAGTCGCTCACCAAACCCGATTCAACTCTGCAGTTCAATCCGCGGCTGCGCGACTCGCCAGCTCTGAAAATGCTTGAAATCCGGTCGCGGGCGATGGCCCCAATAGATCGTGCGATTTGCCTATTCGTTTAGCGAAATTAAGCGTAATAGGGTAAACACCTAAATGTAAGTTACGACTCTAGACCTATTTTGTCCCTAGAATCGCCGACTCAGAAACAGTAGTTGCATAAATCTACTTTACTGAAGAGTTCCCCTTGCACAGGGGTCACGGCGCAGGAGAGGGATGTATGCACTCCGATTTAGCCATCTCGATGATGGCGGACTTGTTCTGGACCGGCTTGCTTATCTGCCTGCCGGTGATGGGTTTGGTCATGCTGGTAGGGCTCGCCATCAGCCTTTTGCAGGTGGTCACCCAGATCCAGGAGATGTCCCTCACGTTCGTGCCCAAGCTCCTAACTGCGGGCATCTCTCTCATTGTCTTCGGGCCCTGGATGCTGCGCACGCTGTCGCAGTTCACCACCCGCCTGTGGACGCAAATTCCCGCGATGTTCTGAACGCACCCGCCGCCCATGAACTTCGGCTTCATCGAAACACTCGGATCGGCAGTGCCCGACCAGGGGTTTGTGCTGGCGGTTTTTCTGCTGTCCTTGCGGCTCTCAGCCGTGTTCCTGCTCACGCCCATCCTCTACGCGTTTAGCGTGCCGGCCACCGCGCGGGTGCTGATCGTCCTGGGCTTGGCACTGGGGCTCACGTTCGGCATCCCGGCGGCTGACACACAAGCCGTGCTTGGGCTGAGTTCAGGTCAGCTGCTGGTTGCTGCCGCCACGGAGCTTGCACTGGGCGCAACCCTCGCGCTGGGCATTCTGACGGCCTTCGGCGCTATCTCGATGGCCGGCCGCCTGATCGACGTGCAGATTGGCTTCGGTATCGCGCAAGTGTTCGACCCGGTCACCCGGCGCCAGGTGCCGATCCTCACCTCGGCGTTCGACAAACTCGGGGTGATCGTCTTCTTCCTGGTGAACGGGCATCACGCACTGCTGCGCGGCATCGCCTACAGCCTCGAACGTTTCCCCGTCGGACGGCCTTGGTCGGTCGAAGCGGCGGCACCCTTCATCATCAAGCAGGTCGCGGCTCTGTTCGGTCTCGGCCTCGCGTTGGCGGCGCCGGTGGTCGTGTGTCTTCTGCTGGTGGAGCTTGCGTTGGGCGTCGTCGCGCGCAACCTGCCGCAGATGAACATGTTCGTTATCGGCGTTCCGATCAAGATCATCATCGGGCTGGCAGCACTCTCGCTGTGGTTCGGCGGCGTCGGCGACGCGATGAGCCGCATCTACGGCTCCATCTACCGTACCTGGGACGGCGTGTTCGCCGCCGCGCCCGCTCTACCTGCGAGGGCACGCTGATGGCCGAGCAGGACTTGGACCGCAGCGAGGCGGCCACACCGTACAAGCTGCAAAAGGCCAAGGACAAGGGCCAGGTGGGCAAGAGCGCGGAAGTGGTGTCGGCCGTCGTTTTCACAGTCGCCGTCGTCTACCTGTACTGGAAGGGTTGGGACGGCCTCGTCGCG
>JBKJTX010000165.1:0-5541 GCA_046590315.1 Ramlibacter sp.
CCCAGGCCAGGTTCTGACGCACAACCCGTCGCGCGCGGCGGCCCTGCCTCAGCACGGCGGCCACCGCCAGCAGTTGTCCACCCGGCACGATGATGTCGGCGCGGCCCTGGGCCAGCGGAACTGCTTGGCCCAGAGCAATGGACACATCGGCGCAGGCAAGCGCCGGGGCGTCATTCAATCCGTCTCCTACTATCGCCACGCGGTGGGACTGTTGTTGCAACGCCTGCACTTGTGCGAGCTTGTCTTCAGGCGTGCAGTCGCCCCGGTACTCGGCGATGCCAGCCCTCCGCGCCAGTCGCGCGACAGCCGGTGTGCGGTCGCCCGACAGGATTTGGACCTTGACGCCCATGCGGGTCAGTTTGACGACAGCGGCGGCGGCATCGCCGCGCAATGTCTCGTCAAGGTCGAAGGTGGCGAGCCACCCGTGTTGGTCCGCCAGATGCACCTGCAAGCGCGTTTCGGCGTCACCCTCCGGAGCGCCGCAGAATTTTGCCGAGCCCAGCCGCAGCGGCGCAGCGTCACACCCCGCTGTGGCGACGTCGCCGCTCACGCCCTCACCAGGACGCTCAACTACATTCACTGCCGTCCAGGGGCCCGGTGCGAAGCTGCTGGCAATCGCACGCGAAGCCGGATGCAGTGATTGCGCCGCGAGCGCAGCCGCCCGCTGGCCCGACTGCAGCACGTCGGCTCCCGCACGCGCCGCCACCCGGCTCACTCCAAAATGATCTTCGGTCAGTGTGCCGGTCTTGTCGAAGATGACGGAATCGATCCGGGCGCAGGCTTCCAGAGCCTGCAGCCGGCGCACCAGCACGCCACTACGCGCCAGCGCGCCAGCGGCGGCCAGCGTCGCCGCCGGCGTCGCCAACGACAGTGCGCAAGGGCACGTCACGATCAACACGGCGACTGCCACGCCGATCGCATGCGCTGAGCCCGACGGCCACCACCAGGCTGCCGCGGCAGCACTTGAGGCGAGGACCAGCAGCAGGAAAGGAGCGGCAATCCGATCCGCTAGTTGCGCCGAGAGAGGCTTGTCTAGGGACGCCTGTTCCATCAGCGCGACGATTCCTGCATAACGGGTGTCGCGGCCGGTACGCAGTACCCGCACCTCCAGCGCCCCGCTGAGATTGTGGCTGCCCGCGATCACAGCCAGCCCGGGGCTGCGCGGCAGCGGCTTCGATTCACCGGTGAGCAAGGCTTCGTCGACCTGGCTGCGGCCCGCCTCGACAGAGCCGTCGGCAGGGATCACCTCGCCAGGCAGCACGCGAATCAGGTCGCCCGGCGCCAGGCGGCGCACCGCGACCCGCTCGAAGCGGTCGTCGCCAACTGCGCGGTCCACGGTTTGCGGCAGGCGGCGCATCAGCGCTTCGAGTGCTCCCGCAGTTCGGTCGCGCAGCCGCGATTCGAGCAGCCGACCCGACAGCAGGAAAAACACGAACATGGTCAGCGAGTCGTACCAGACGCCGCTCCCGGCACTTGCGAAAGTGCTCGCGGTGCTCGCGCCGAAAGCGATCAAGACACCCAACGCCACGGGTACGTCCATGCCCAGGCGCGCGTTGCGCAGATCACGCAGCGCGCTGGAAAAAAACGGCTGGCAACAGAACAGCACCACAGGCAGGGTGAGAATCCAGGATGCCCAGAGAAGCAGCGCGGCGATGTCGGCCGTCATGTCGCCCGGCCCCGCGACATATGCGGGCAGTGCGTACATCATCACCTGCATCATGCAAAAGCCCGCGACCAGCCAGCGCCAAAGCATCATGCGTGTCGCCTGGCGCCGGGGTTGCGCGGCCAGCACGTCGCCGGCGGGCAGTGCGCCATAGCCGGCGCGGGTCAACGCGGCAAGCCACTCGGAAGGTCGGCTGTGCGCGGGCGACCACACGAGCCGCGCCAGGGCGGCCGGCCCGTTCACGTCCGCGCGCCTGACTCCCGGCAATGCGCGCAAAGCCTCTTCGACTTTGAGCGAACAGACGGCGCAACGCATGCCGCTCACCGCCAGGACCGATTCCCAGAGACCTGGCTGACCCGCAGCCGGCGTGCTGAAGACTTCCCACTCCGAGCGTTCATCCAGCGCAGCCCAGGGCTCGGCCTGCGCTGGCGCCGGGGCGGACGACAGCATGGCGGCGCTCATGCTGTGAGGGTATGGGCGGCAGCACGGTCCCCGCTTGATGCAGATCAACCAGCGGGGTGTCCAGCGTCATTAAGCTGGACGTCTCAACCCACACACGGAGCACTCCATGTACCAACGCATACTCGTGCCAACGGACGGCTCGCCCCTGTCGAAGAAGGCCGTGACGGGCGCCATCGAGCAAGCGGCCCGCACGGGCGCTGAACTGATCGCGCTGTACGTCGTCCCTCGCTATCCCACCAGTTACTTCGAGGGTGGTATCTCCGCATCGGACTCCGAGGTGGCGCGCACCGAAAAGCAGTGGAGCGACCACGGCCAGGCCGTGGTGGACGCCGTACAGAAGCTGGCGGAGGCCGTAGGCGTGAAGGCAAAGGGTGTGCTCGCTCGCTCTGATCTCGTGGCCGAATCCGTGATCTCGGCCGCAAAAAAGCACAAGTGCGATCTGATCGTGATGGCATCGCACGGACGCAAGGGGATCAAGCGCATCCTGCTCGGCAGCGAAACGCAACACGTGCTAACGCACAGCAAGTTGCCGGTGCTCGTCCTGCGCTGAAGCCGGCCCACATGCGCAAGCGATACGCCGCAGCAGCGGTCGCGACCGTACTATGGGTCGTTGCCGCGGGCGCAGCCGCAGCAGCCGCAGCATCCGCCCGCACTGCGTGTGAGCTGGAATCTGAGGTCGGCCGGGGGAGCTTCGCGCTGGCGGTCGCACGAACGCTTCCCGCAGTCGCTACCGTCATCGTCATTCGTGAAACCGGGGCCTCGCTCGACGATGTGGAGAGCCTCGATTTTTTTCCCCCACTCGCAAATTCCTCGCCTGCGTCGGCTCCTACGACCGAGACACCGGCGCTGGAACGCATGTACGCGTCGGGCTTCTTCATCGCCGCGGATGGCTTCATGGTCACCAGCGCTCATGCGGTGCGCAACGCGCGGCAGGCGTGGGTCGCGATGGCGGACGGCCGGAACCTGGAAGCGCGCGTCGTCGGGCTGGATCGGCGCACTGACGTGGCGCTGCTCAAGGTGAACGCCCACAATGTCCCCGTGGTGCGTACGGACCCCGCTCCACTGTGCCCCGGTGAAGCGGTCGCGGCACTGGGCTCCCCCTTCGGTTTCGCATCCAGCGTGGCTGTGGGCGTGATCAGCGCCTATCCCAGGTTTGTCGCCGGCGCGTCGGCGATCCCGTTCATCCAGACCGACGTCGCTATCAATCCCGGCAGCTCGGGCGGGCCGCTCTTCGATGCCCGCGGTCGAGTCCTTGGCATGAACTCGATGCTGTATTCGGCCAGCGGCACTTACATCGGCGTCGCGTTCGCGCTGCCCATCGACCGGGTGCTTCAGATAGCTTCTGAGATGCGCGCCAACTCAGGCAGCCGCGTGAACTACATCGGCGCCGTGACACAGCCGATGACGGTCTCACTGGCACAGGCGTTCGGAGTCGAAACGCCCGGCGGCACCCTGGTGGTCGGCATAGACCGTGGCAGCCGAGCCAGCGAGGCGCAACTAAAGCTTGGCGACATCCTGCTGGCGGTCAATGGCAATCGCATCTTTTCGGATGGCGACTTGGAAAATGCGCTTGGCCGCATGGATCCCGCAACACCCATCACGCTGGGAGTCTGGCGCCAGCGGCGCTACCACTCCGTGGTCGTTGGACGAGCACCGCGGCCAGGCAATACGCCAAGCGTGCCGCCCGCAGGTCCGGTGGATGGTTTGAGACTGGGCCTGACTTTTGCCACGGCAGACAAGGTTGCTCGTCTTCCGGCGGGAGCCTACGTGGCCGCGGTGGCGGGCTCAGCGCTCGTTGCCGGCGTCGACGTTGGCGATCGGATCACGGCAGTCAACGAAACGCCGGTCGGAAGCGCTGTCGAATTCGATGCAGCGCTTGCGCAGGTGAGCGGCCGAAGCGTCGTGGCCTTACTGATCATGCGTGACAGCGTCTCCCTCTACATTGGCATCCGGCGCATGGGTCATTTGGATTACTAAAAATTTTATATGTATCTGCCGAGATGGTCAGGGACTGAAGGGATTGCGACAACGACGCGGGCCGCGCGGAGCCGGGTACCCTCTCCTGCCTCGCGAACGGCCTGGCATGCCGTACAGCAGGGTGTCGCGACCAAGGTCATTAGTCGGCTCAGGTCAATCGCTTCGCCGCAGTCCGCACACAAGCCGAATTCGTGATCGGCCAGGCGGCCGCGCGCTGCCAACACCTCTTCCAACTCCCGCACTGCATGGTCGACTCTGGCCTCGTCTACTGAGGCAGAAGCCTGTTCGAACGCCGCATCCTTCAAGTCAACGACGCCGCGTGAACCGGCGGGGTCCGTTTCGCGCATCACTTCGGTGCTGGGGTGAATGAGTTGGCGCAACTCCACTTCGCGCTTGGCAAGTCGCTTGCCGAAGAAGGGCTCCATGCCCGCGCTGTATATGTTCATGGGAAACCTAAGTGTTGACATGCATTTCTGCGCACACTGCCCCTGTCGTGTACCCCACCACCACCGTCAAAATCACCAGAAGCCCGTTGACAACTCCAGCTTAGGGTAACGGTTCATGTCGCGGTTGATCTAAGTCAAGGTCAACCACCATCGCGATTGATCTGGCGCAACTGTGGTGCCTGCGTGCGGCCATTTCAGATCGGCAAAGAGCACGACACTCCGTCGTCTGACGAACCAGACGTGCGCTTACCGTTGATCCACGTCAAGATGCCCCGCTCGCCACGGGTGTACCGTATTGGAGGCGCAATGTCGCGCTGCAACGGAGTAGACATTGCGATGAAAATCAATGGTCGCCCCGACTGAGACCGGGGGCCGCAGCGAATGTACGCCGGCGAACGCTTCAACAGCATCAGCCATCTGGTGGGCACCGGGCTGGCCGTGACGGGCAGTGTGGTGCTGATCGCGTTGGCGGCGCGCCTGGGCGATCCGTGGAAGGTTGTGAGCTTCAGCATCTATGGCGCGATGCTGGTGACGCTGTACCTGTTTTCCACGCTGTACCACGGCGTGCGCGGCCGTGCCAAGCAGGTACTGCGCAAGTTCGATCATTGCTCCATCTATCTGTTGATCGCCGGCAGCTACACGCCGTTCGCGCTGGTGTCCCTGCGCGGCCCTTGGGGCTGGTCGCTGCTGGGCACCGTCTGGGGCTTGGCGCTGCTGGGCGTGGCGCAGGAAATCTGGCTGGCCAAGGGGGCGCGCGTGCTTTCGCTGGCGATCTACGTACTTATGGGTTGGCTGGCTCTGGTCGCGATATCGCCCCTGTGGCTGGCGCTGACGCCGGCAGGCTTCGGTTGGCTGGTGGCCGGGGGCTGCTGCTACACCGCCGGAATCCTGTTCTATGCCACCGACCACAAGGTGCGACACGGCCATGGCGTGTGGCACCTGTTCGTCATGGGCGGCAGTGCCTGCCACTTTCTCACGGTGCTGGTTTACGTG
>JBKJTX010000318.1:0-9424 GCA_046590315.1 Ramlibacter sp.
GGTGTGCCAGCACCACGATCCGTTCACCGCTGGCCATGGCCGGCAGCATGTCTTTGCGCATGGCCTCGGATGCGAAATCGCGCAGCAGCACCGTGGCCGTCACGGCCGACTCGAGCCAGGGCTCGCACAGCAACGCGGGCCCCGCCGCCTGCATCGCAAGCGCGGTTTCCACCGGGCCTTGACCGAGGCCATCCAGCTCTTCAGGCACCAACATGGCGAGCAGGCCGAGCTCGGCCAGCCCTTTCCAGGTCGCGCCATCGAAACCATCGGGCCGCGCCAGCACCTGCTTGCGGTGTTCGAAGCCATAGCTGCCGCGCACGAAGCGCTGCACTGCGTCTTGCAGCTGCTGCTGCTCGGGAGTGAGGTGGAAGTCCATGGTGTAGGGCGGCTAGAGCTCAAGGATCATCTGGGCGACGATGTTCTTCTGGATTTCATTGGAGCCGCCGAAAATCGACAGCTTGCGCAGGTTGCAGTAGAGCGCGGCCAGAGGCGCCGCGTACTCGGGGCCGACGCGTTCGCCGGTGTAGTCCAGGCTCATCGACTCTCGCTCGAATGGCAGCGCGTAAACCCCCGCAGCTTGCAGGCTCAGCTCGGACAACGCCTGCGCGATCTCAGTGCCTTTGATTTTCAGAATGGATGCTTCGGGGCCGGGCGAGCGCTTGTCGGCCTCGGCGGCCAGCACGCGCAGGTTGGTCATCTCCAGCGCCATGAGTTCAACTTCGACTTGTGCCACCCGCGCGGCGAACAGCGGATCTTCGAGCAGGGGCCGGCCGTTCATCTGCTCGGTGGTCGCGATACGCTTGAGCCGCGCGAGCGCGCGCTTGGAGCTGCCGACGTTGGCGATGTTGGCCCGCTCGTGGCCCAGCAGAAACTTGGCGCAGGTCCAGCCCTTGTTCTCGTCGCCCACCAAATTGGCGACCGGTACGCGCACTTCCTCCAGCCAGGTTTCGTTGACTTCGTGGGCGCCGTCCAGCGTGATGATGGGGCGCACCGTGATGCCGGGCGATTTCATGTCGATCAGCAAAAAGCTGATGCCACGCTGGGCCTTGGCCTGCGGGTCGGTGCGCACCAGGCAGAACATCCAGTCGGCGTGGTGGCCGAGGGTGGTCCAGGTTTTCTGGCCGGTCACCACGTAGTGATCGCCATCGCGCACCGCGCGGGTTTTGAGCGACGCCAGATCGGAGCCGGCGCCGGGCTCCGAGTAACCCTGGCACCACCAGGTTTCGCCACTCAGGATTCCTGGCAGGTGGCGTTGCTGCTGTTCGGGCGTGCCGAAAGCCATGATCACCGGCGCCACCATCTTGACGCCAAACGCTAGCTGCGGCGGCGTGCCATAGGCGGCGCACTCTTCCTCGAAAATGAAGCGCTGAACGGCGTCCCAGCCGGTACCGCCGAACGCCGGGGACCAGGCCGGCCCGCCCCAGCCGCGCTCGTGCAGGGTGCGCTGCCACAGCCGGACGTCGGCAGGAGCCGCCGACAGGCCCGCCAGAATCTTGCGCCGAATGGTGTCGGGAAGCTTGCTGCGCAGGAACTCGCGGACTTCGTCGCGAAACGCCTGCTGCTCGGGGGTGAAAAGTAGGTCCATGGTCTTGTCCGTTGGCTGTGGCTTGCGCAAACCGGGGGGCGAGCCGATAATTCCGCGTGGCAGAACCGTATTCTGCAAAACTCGAGGCCGCATTGTTGTCGGCCTCGGGCCGGGTGTCAACCTAACTTCGTCACACACTGCCGCTGCCCATGCCACGTACAGCCACTGCCGCCCACAAGTCACCGAGCGCCTCCTCGGGGGCCAACGAGGACCGTCATTTTGTCACGGCCTTGGCGCGTGGACTTCAGCTGCTGGCGTGCTTCCGTTCCGGCGACACGCAGTTGGGCAATCAGGAACTGGCCGAGCGCTGCCGCCTGCCGAAGTCGACCGTCTCGCGCCTGACCATGACGCTCACTCGCCTGGGCTACCTGATCCAGGTGCCTGACAATGGGCGCTATCGCCTCGGCATGGCCACTTTGTCGCTCGGCAGCGCGATGTTGTCCAAGCTGGACCTGCGCCAGGTCGCGCGTCCGATGATGCAGGAGCTGGCCACCTTCTCCGGCGCATCGGCGTCCCTCGGCGCGCGAGATCGGTTTTCCATGATCTACATCGAGCACTGCCGCGGGCCGTCGGCGCTGACGCTCTCTATGGACGTGGGGGCGCGCATTCCGCTAGCAAGCTCGGCGATGGGCCGCGCCTATTTGGCGGTGATCGATGAGCGCGAGCGGCGTGCGATCCTGGCCGACGTGCAGGAGCACGACGAGACAGCTTGGCCCAAGGTCTACGCCGGTGTGCAGCGCGCCGTCGACGACCATGCAAAGCTCGGCGTGACCTGCTCCTTCGGTGACTGGCAGAAAGAAGTCAACGGTATCGCGCGAGCCTTCCAACCAGGTGGGGGACTTCCGCCGATGGCCGTGAGCTGCGGCGGGCCGGCCTCCAGCCTCTCCAAGGATTTTCTGATGAAGGAAGTTCGACCACGCCTGATCGACTTCACGCAGCGGCTGGAAGCGACGTTGCCGCGTTAACGGATGCACGTTCCGGGCCCTGTCATGTTCGCGATTCACAGCAGAGGGCCGGGAATGTTAGCATCGTACCGGAATCACGAAACACTGTTCTGCATTGCAGAACTCAAGGCGGGCTGACAGGCCCGGCCATCGCACCCACTTTTCCAAAACATGGGTCCGCCGTGCGGCCCCATCCCAACGCCAAGGAGACGTCTGCCATGAGCAGTACCCGTTACGAAGTCAAAGGCCGCACCGCCGTCCTCACCCTGGACTATCTGCCCATCAACGGTCTCGGCGCGGACTTGCGCGCAGGGCTGCTGGCGGCACTGGACCGCGCGTTGGCCGACAACGATGTCAAGGCCATCGTCATCACCGGCAGCGATCGCGCATTTTCCGGCGGCGCCGACGTCAAGGAGTTCGGCACGCCCAAGGCGTCGCGTGAGCCCCGGTTGCCGGTACTGATCGCCGCAATGGAAGACGCAACCAAGCCCGTGGTCGCGGCCATTTCGGGGGTCTGCATGGGAGGCGGCCTGGAGCTGGCGATGGGTGGGCACTATCGCGTGGCCAAGGCCGACGCGCAGATTGGCCTCCCCGAAGTCAAGCTCGGCTTGTTGCCCGGCGCCGGTGGCACGCAGCGCCTGCCGCGCGCGATCGGCCTGGAAGCGGCTTTGAACATGATTGTCTCGGGCACGCCGGTGGCAGGCGTCAAGTTCAAGGGCACGGGCTTGCTGGACGAAGTGACCGACGGCGACGTCGTCGCCGCAGCCGTGGCCTTTGCCGAGAAGGTGGTGGCCGAGAAGCTGCCGCTCAAACGCCTGCGTGACCTCAAGGTGAAGGACAGCCAGTCCGAAGCCTTACTGCAATTTGCGCGCAACAACGTGGGGCCGGCCTCTGGCCCCTACCCCGCGCCGCTCAAGTGCGTAGAAGCCGTGTCGTGGTCCGTCAACAAGCCCATCGACGAGGCCCTGCGCATGGAGCGCGAAGCCTTCCTGTCACTGATGACCACACCGGAGTCGCGGGCGCTGCGGCACGTGTTCGGCGCGGAGCGCGCGGCCCAGAAGATTCCTGATCTGGCAGAGGGCACGCCCCTGCGCCAGATCCGCAAGGTGGGCGTCATCGGCGCCGGGACCATGGGCGGCGGCATCGCCATGAATTTCGTTAACGCAGGCATTCCCGTGACGCTGCTCGAGATGAAGCAGGAGCCACTGGACCGCGGCTTGGCCACCATCCGCAAGAACTACGAGAACTCCGCCAAGAAGGGCAAGCTCACCGCCGCGCAGGTGGAAGAGCGCATGGCCATGGTGACACCGTCACTCGACTACGCGCCACTGGCCGACGCCGACCTGGTGATCGAGGCCGTGTTCGAAAGCATGGAAGTCAAGGAGCAGGTGTTTCGCAAGCTCGACGAAGTTTGCAAGCCCGGCGCCATCCTGGCTTCCAACACCTCCTACCTCAACATCGACAAGATTGCGGGCTTCACCCAGCGTCCCGGCGATGTGCTTGGCCTGCACTTCTTCAGCCCCGCCAACGTGATGCGTTTGCTTGAGATCGTGCGCGGCGCCAAGACCGCGCCGGACGTGCTCGCCACCTCCATGGCACTGGCCAAGAAGATCAAGAAGACTGCTGTCGTGTCGGGCGTCTGTGATGGCTTTATCGGCAACCGCATGGTCGCGCGTTACGGCGGAGCGGCGCAGTCCCTGATCAACGCCGGCGCGCTGCCGCAGCAAATCGACAGCGCCCTGCAGAAGTTCGGCATGGCCATGGGCCCGTTCCGCATGGGTGACCTCGCCGGCCTGGACATTGGCTGGGCCACGCGCAAGCGCAAGGCCGCTGAAGCCGGCGTCGAGATGAAGTCCATCGTCGCCGACAAGCTCTGCGAGGCCGGCCGCTTCGGCCAGAAGACCGGCTCCGGCTGGTATCGCTACGAAGCCGGCAAGCGCGATCCAATCCCCGACCCTGTCACACAAAAACTGATCGAGGAATATCGAGCCGCCAACGGCATCACGGCGCGCCAGATCAGCGACACCGAGATCGTCGAGCGCGCCATGTATGCGCTGGTGAACGAAGGCGCCCGCATCCTGAAAGAGGGCATCGCCGCCCGCGCCAGCGACATCGACCTGGTCTACCTCAATGGCTACGGCTTCCCCGCGCACCGCGGCGGCCCGATGCTGTACGCCGACACCGTGGGGCTGCCCAACGTCGTGCGCGCGCTCCAGCGCTTCGCCAGTGCGCCGGGCGCCGACCCATCGTGGCAACCCGCCCCGCTGCTGCTCGAGCTTGCCGAAGCCGGCAAGACGTTCAACTGATTGCTAAGGACTTCCCATGACCGACGTCGTCATTGTTTCCACCGCGCGCACCGGCCTGGCTAAAAGCTGGAAGGGCGCATTCAACATGACCTATGGGGCGACACTCGCCGCGCACTCGATCGAGCACGCCGTCAAGCGCGCCGGCATTGACCCCGGCGAAGTCGAGGACGTCATCCTCGGCTCTTCGTTGTCCGAAGGCACGACCGGCGGCAATGTGGCGCGGGTCGCGGCGCTGCGGGCGGGCCTGCCCGTTACCACGGCAGGCGTGTCGATCAACCGCTTCTGCTCTTCCGGGTTGCAGGCCATTGCGATGGCTGCGCAGCGGATCATCGTGGACAAGGTTCCGGTGATGGTGGCCGGCGGTGTGGAAAGCATCTCCTGCGTGCAGAACGAGGTCAATCGCCACATGCGCGTGGATCCCGCCATGATGGAGATCAAGCCCGAGATCTACTGGAACATGCTGCAAACCGCCGAGCAGGTGGCCAAGCGCTACAACGTGTCCAAGGAAGCGCAAGACGAGTACGGCGTGCGCAGCCAGCAACGCGCCGCTGCAGCGCAGGCTGCGGGCAAGTTCAGTGACGAGATCGCTCCCATGACCACCGTGATGGGCGTGGTCGACAAGGCGACCGGCCGCATCGGCCGCAAGGAAGTGACCATCTCTTCCGACGAGGGCATCCGGCCCGACACCACGATGGAAGGCGTTGCCAGGATCCGCTCCGCGTTGCCCGGCGGCGTGGTGACGGCGGGCAATGCCAGTCAGTTCAGCGATGGCTCGTCGGTGTGCGTGCTGATGGACGCCAAGCTGGCCGAAAAACGCGGCATCAAGCCGCTGGGTATCTTCCGCGGGTTCGCGGTGGCCGGCTGCGAGCCCGACGAAATGGGCATCGGTCCGGTCTACGCGATTCCGCGCCTGCTGGAACGCACTGGTGTGAAGCTGCAGGACGTGGGCCTGTGGGAATTGAACGAAGCCTTCGCCTGCCAGGTGCTGTACTGCCGCGACAAGCTGGGCATTCCCGACGAGCTGCTCAACGTGAACGGCGGCGCGATCGCCGTGGGCCATCCGTATGGCGTCAGCGGCGCGCGCCTCACCGGCCACGCCCTCATTGAAGGCAAGCGCCGCGGCGCCAAGTACGTGGTCGTCACCATGTGCATTGGCGGCGGCCAGGGCGCGGCGGGATTGTTCGAAGTCGCCTGATGGCGACCAACTTCGACCAGTTCATCGGTACGCGGCCGGTGGCGGCCCAGCACGTGTTCGACGAAGCTGCGCTGGCCTCCTGGATGCGTGGCCATGTCGATGGCTTCAGTGGCCAGCTCGAGGTCGAGCAGTTCAAGGGCGGACAGTCCAACCCCACGTTCCTGCTCAAGTCGGGCGAGGAGCGGTATGTACTGCGCCGCAAGCCCGCCGGCGCTCTGCTGCCCTCCGCTCACGCGGTCGACCGCGAGTTCCGTGTCATCAGCGCGCTGGCCCAGACCGAGGTGCCGGTGGCCCGGGCCCATGCGCTGTGCGAAGACGTCAATGTCATCGGCACCGCTTTTTATGTAATGGACTATGTGAGCGGTCGCATCATCTGGGACCCGGCACTGCCCGACATGGATCCGCAGGGCCGTCGAGCGCACTTTGACGAGTTGGGCCGCGTGATCGCGGCCTTGCACCGCGTCGATCCGACAGCCATTGGCCTTGCCGACTATGGCAAGCCCGGCAATTACATCGAGCGCCAGGTCGCGCGCTGGACGCGGCAATACCGCGCTGCCGAAACCGAGACCATCGACGCCGTGGACCGCCTCATCGAGTGGTTGCCAACGCGCATTCCACCGGGAGATGAAGCGCGCATCGTGCACGGCGACTACCGTTTCGACAACGTGATTTTTCACCCCTCCGAGCCGCGCATTCTGGCGGTGCTGGACTGGGAGCTGTCCACTGTAGGTCATCCGCTGGTGGATTTCGCCTATCACTGCATGACTTGGCGCATGAACCCGGACAATGGCCGCGGCCTCGCCGGCGTCGACTTGGCCGCGCTGGGGATTCCGACGGAGGCAGAGTATTTGCAGACCTACCTGCAGCGCACTGGCCGTACGGAAGCCATCAGCCCCGAGCACTGGACCTACTTTTTGGTGTTTAACATGTTCCGGCTGGTCGGCATTGTGCAGGGCATCAAGAAGCGCGCGCTGCAAGGCAATGCCTCCAATGCGCAGGCCGTGGAAGCAGGCAAGCGCGCGCGGCCGCTGGCCGAACAGGCCTGGGCCTTGGCCCAAAGCCTGGATCACTGCAAGGACACATCATGGAAATGAAGGACAAGGTCATCGTCATCACCGGGGGCGCGTCGGGCATCGGCGCAGCGCTGGCGCGGCGGTTTGCGCAAGAAGGCGCGGCCGGCATCGTGATCGCCGATCGCGATGAGCAGCTGGCGAAATCCGTCGCAGCTGAAGTCGGCGGGCTGGCCGTGCGCACCGACGTCTCTGTTGAGAGCGAGGTGCAGGCATTGATTGAACAAGCAACTCGCCACTACGGGCGCGTGGACGTTCTGTGTTCCAACGCGGGCATTGCCACGAGCGGCGGTATCGAGGCCAGCAACGCGGACTGGCAAAAGTTGTGGGACGTCAATCTCATGGCGCACGTGTATGGCGCGCGCGCCGTGTTGCCGCAGATGCTGGCGCGCGGCGAGGGCTACCTGCTGCAGACGGCTTCGGCCGCCGGTCTGCTATCGCACCCGACCTCTGCGCTCTATGCCGTCACCAAACACGCCGCTGTCTCGATGGCCGAATGGCTTTCGATTCAGTATGGCGACAAAGGCATTCGGGTGAGTTGCCTGTGCCCGCAGGGCGTGCGCACACCCATGCTCTTGGGCGCCGGCGGCGAGCGCAAGAGTTTTCTGGTTGCAGGCTCGGTATCGCCCGAAGAGGTGGCCGACAAGGTGGTCGAGGCGATGCGCGAAGAACGCTTCCTGGTCCTGCCGCATTCCGAGGTGCTCGAATTTCTGCGGCGCAAGGTCGCGGATGTCGATCGCTGGCTGGGCGGCATGCGCAAACTGCGCGCGAAGGCCGACGCCGCCCGTTAAGGCAGCTGAGGTTTCGGTTCCGGCGCGAGCCGGCGCACCAGTACTTTGATCAGTTCGTCCGGCTCGATCGGCTTGACCAGGAAGTCGTTCATGCCCGCTTCCAGGCAGCGCTGGCGGTCCTGGTCCATCGCGTTGGCGGTCATGGCGACGATGGGCAGATTGGCGAAACCCTCCAGGGCCCGGATCGCACGGGTGGCGGTGACGCCGTCCATCACCGGCATCTGCATGTCCATGAAGACCAGGTCATAGTCTTTTTCCTGCACCATGCGCAGCGCAATGGCGCCGTCGTCGGCAATGTCCACCGTGCAGCCCATGTCCTGCAGCATGTCCTGGGCCACCAGCTGGTTGATGTCGTTGTCCTCCACCAGCAGAAGGCACCGGCCCTGGATGGCGGCCAGCCGCGGATCGGGCCCTTCTGGAGCCTGCGGCACCGCGGCCTCCTCCTGCGCCGCCAGGCCGAGCCGGGCGGTGAACCAGAAGGTCGAGCCCACACCGGGCTCACTCTCCACACCGACATCGCCGCCCATCAGACCCGCCAGCTTCTTGCTGATGGCCAAGCCCAGACCCGTGCCACCGTACTTGCGGGTGGTGGAGCTGTCGGCCTGCGTGAAGCTGCTGAACAGGCGCGCCATCTGCTCCTCTGTAAGGCCGATGCCGGTGTCTCGTACGCGAAACTCCACCAGCGCCTCCTCGGCGCTTTTTTCCTTGATGCCCACCGTGACGACGATGCGCCCGCGCTCGGTGAACTTGATCGCGTTGTTGGCGTAGTTCAGCAAGATCTGGCTCAGGCGCAGGGAGTCGCCCACCAGCAGCGGCGGCACGTCCGGCGCCACCTCGCACCGCAGTTCCAGCGCCTTGCCCTGGCATTTCTCGGCGAGCAGACTGGACGTTTCCTCCAGCAGCGTGTCGATGGCGAAGGTGCTGCGCTCCAAATCCAGCTTGCCCGCCTCGACCTTGGAGAAGTCCAGGATGTCGTTGATGATGCCCAAGAGGTGCTGCCCGGAGGACTGGACCTTCTTCAGGTAGTCGCGCTGCCGGGGCGCCAAGTCTGTCTTGAGCACCAGCAGTGACAGCCCGATGATGGCGTTCATCGGCGTGCGAATCTCGTGGCTCATGTTCGCCAGGAACTCCGACTTGGCCTGCGAGGCCGCTTGCGCAACCTGCTCCAGACGCTTCAACTCCTTTTCTCGCTGGCGCAGCTCGGTGATGTCCACCGACGTGGTCACCCGCCAGCCGCTGGGCATGAGCTGGTAGCAGATGCGCACGTAGCGGCCATCCTCGGTCCAGCTTTCGTAAGGACGGCAGGCCAGGTAGCGGTCGAACAGCTCCTGCGCGATCGCGTGGGCGTCGGTGCCCTCCTTGGATTCGCGCAGCTTGTTTACGCTGAAGACGACCGCATCCAGGTACGACGCGCCCCCTTCCAATGCCTCGTAGAACGTGGCGAAGCGGCGGCGCGCGCTCCGGTTGGTGAAGACGGGGCGATCGTTTTCATCAAATATAGCGAAGCCGTCCTGCATCGACATGCTGCAGGAC